>DASPJS010000080.1:0-2870 GCA_035628495.1 Minisyncoccota bacterium | reverse complement strand
AATAAAATAAAAACGGTTGAGATTCCTGGGGTCGGATACATCCGGTGGTATATATGGCCTTCGTCGGTTTTCTTTGTGAAAAAGCTTGAGGCGAGCATCATTGAGCGGTTTAAGCGGCTTGAATTGACACACTTCATCCGTGTTAAGGAGGAAATTAACAAAGAAGCGATAAGCGAAGATCCCCAAAAAATCGAGGGAATGGAAGATATTTCTATCGTTCCTGGTGAAGAAGTGTTTTCGATCAACGCTAAGAACGCAGCAAACAAGAATGTAGTCTATCATCCTCAAAAAAGGCAGTGGGGCATCCTACCAAAAAAGGGAAAAATGGTCCCGCTCGACTAAAAATTATGCCCGCGACGCACTGCGCCGCGGGCATCATTATTGTTTTTCTTCTTCGAGCAAGCGCCGAACAATGTGCCGATCTTCCTCGGCTAACTTTTTTATTATTTCTTCATACCGCTTAATTTCCAGATACGATTTCGTTGCCTCTTCAAAATTTTCCCTCGCTATGAACGCGAGTGTCCCACTGGGACATGGCGGTACGACCACTTCTTCTCGCTTTCTTTCCTCTGGATCTGGAGTCGGCTCGTACCGTATAAGAACGCGGTCTACCAGTGTACCAACGACGGTCATTATGCCGCCGTAGTTGAGCGCGCATTCAGAGTCGTACGGCAAGACGGTATTCTTGCTGCGCACGCCTTCTTCGTTGCGAGTCTGAGCTAGGAGCGGTTCGCCAACTCTTGCGGTCTGGCCCTTTTCAATTTGGGTCTGTGCAAAAGCTGACGAGCACATGAGTGATAGTGCTATACCTAAGGGTATGCGTTTCATTTGAGGCCTCCAAACGCTAGATTGCAGTCTGGCAGCACAATACTGCCACAGACGACTTTTGACAACTCATCAAAAGTAAGTCATTATTTCAACGGGACGGACATCGCATAGAGGTGGAATAATGCAAGCATTGACTCGTGAAGAGCTGGCGTACACGAGCGCCACAATGGGGGCTGCGCTTCTTGATCTAGAGGGGCCGCCCAACTGGGATGAGGAGATTGACGAGAGAAAATTGGATGGATGCCATTTCATCCGTTGTCCGCTCGGACAACTATTCGGAACGTACCAGCACGGCATCGAAGCACTCAACCTTGATGTGGCCGAAGAATACACCTATGGATTCAATGGCCACGACCCTAAGATTATTACCGAGGCGTGGCGCAGAGTTCTTCGGGAGCGTCGCAGCACTTCTTGATCCAATTAGTTCTCACTACCCGCTCGCGGCCCACGGCCGCGAGCTTTCTTATTTCAAATTTGCTTGCTCATCTGCCAGCTGCTTATAAAATCGAGCGGCGCAATGAACCCGAGAATATTGAGCACGAGCGCGTCACGGATCATGTAAAGCGTAAATACTTCAAGAATCACCGCGAGCATAATTATCGCCCACCATGGAAATCGGTGCGCGAGCAGAAATCCGTACGCCGTTGCGATGGTATCAAATACCGAATTGAGAATGCTGTCGCCGATGTACCCCTGCGCGAGTGCCTGCTGGCGATAGTGCTCTATGACTAGTGGGGTGTTTTCCAGTATTTCCCACGCTACTTCGACCGCAACCACCATCGCAAGCCAAATAGACACGCCTACATTGGGAAAAATTTTCCTAGCGAGCCAGTAAAAAATAAACCCGTGGATGATGTGCGAGAATGTGTACCAGTCAAAAAACATCTGCGAATTCTCTGCGCTCAAGGGATCTGGTGCCCACAAAGTCACATACCCGCACTCGCAAAAGAGAGGTTGGCCAAGGAAATAGAGAACTACGCCTTGAAGTATCAGTAAGGCCGCGGCCGCAGCATAAAAAGGCATTCGTTTATTGTACGGTACCTTTTTTCTTATCTTGCGGAGGTTTTTTTACATTTTTGATACCGAGATTTCGCACTTCAGCTTTTAGGCGCGCTGCCTGCCACAGCTGATTGCCGCGTCTCAGTTTTTTAACATCCATGTAAAAACTATACGCACGAGACTTTGAAGAACGTTTGAAGCGGCTATATCCGGAAATACTGCGGCGCTCAATATGGCGCAGTATCTTGCGTTGAGTGCGGTGCTCCGGCATAGCGCGAGCAACGTGGGCCCAGAATCTGGAGGAATGGTTGAATTCAAGAAGATGGCACAGCTCATGCACGATGATATAGTCGGCAATTTCTGGCGGGAGAAACAGGATTTTGTAGTTGAAATTGAGATTCCCGCGCTCGGAGCACGAACCCCAGCGGCGTTTGTGGTTCTTTATAAATATTTTGCGTATGGGTACGCTGTAGAACTGATTGAAATGTGCAATGCGTGTGTGCACAAGCTCCCGCGCAAGTTCTTTATGCTGAAGATAGTGCGCGCGGCCGCGTCTAGACCATGATCTCATTTACAACTTTATTTTCGCGCTCCATTTTGTGAAGAATCTTATTGAGGCGCCTGATTTTACGCTCTGCACTGGTAAGACGCCAAAATCCAATAACCGCAACGATGCCTAGAAGTATTTTGACAGGGAGATCCACCCACGGCGCTTGGTTTGCGAGCACCCAGTCATTGGTAAGGAGGAGAAACATGACCGTCATTGAGCCAGCGATAAGCCCCATGCCCGCGCGCAAAATAGAGAGTTGGGTACGCATTTGCGCCAAGATTACCTGTATTTCTGCCAGTATCAGCTGATCGCTTTTTACGCTTTCTGCCATCGCTCAATTATATACGGATTATTTGAGGTCGATCGAAGTGATGACCATCGGCTCAAGCGGGCGGTCGTTTTGGCCGGTTGGCGTATTTACGATAGCGTTAACAACATCCATGCCTGCGGTCACGCTGCCGAATACAGTATGTTTCGTGTCGAGGAAGTTGTT
>DASPJS010000079.1:0-4116 GCA_035628495.1 Minisyncoccota bacterium | reverse complement strand
TTGGTGGCTTGGCGAAGCGACTGCGTCTTTCTTTGGAAGTGTGAATGTCTTCAATTACTTCATATCTAACTTCCTTCTATTTTTTGTAGTTATTGTAGGCTCAGGCGTTGTTCTTGGGGCGGTGTCAAGCTTTATGGCAGTCCGCCGATATCTTAAAATCTGAGGCAATGAGTCCAAAATACATTTTTGTTGTAGGCGGTGTCATGAGTGGAATCGGAAAAGGCATCGCCACCTCTGCCATTGGCAGAATCTTAAAGTCTAAAGGGTTTAAGGTCACTGCAATAAAAATAGATCCTTATATCAATGTCGACGCGGGAACAATGAACCCGACGGAGCACGGAGAAGTTTTCGTGCTTGATGACGGGTATGAGACCGACCAAGATATGGGAAACTACGAGCGCTTTTTGGGAGAATCGCTTCCAGAGGTCAACTATATGACGACGGGGCGCGTGTATCTTGAAATCATTAGGCGCGAGCGAAATCTCGAATACAAAGGGAAAAATGTAGAAGTAGTGCCGCATGTTCCGATGGAAGTTCTGAGACGCATCACTGAAGCGCAAAAACATGCTGGAGCGGATATTACGCTTGTCGAAGTGGGCGGTACGATAGGCGAATATCAAAACATCATTTTCCTTGAAGCGGCACGCATGTTGAAGCATGAGTTTCCAAAAGATGTGGCGATAGTCATGCTCTCGTATCTCCCTATACCTTCCAATATCGGGGAAATGAAAACTAAGCCGACACAATATGCTTCACGAGAATTAAACTCCGCAGGCCTTCAAGCCGACGTGATACTTGCAAGGTCGCAAGTGCCGGTAGACCAAAAGCGTAAGGAAAAAATTGCAACGTTTTGCAACGTAAGCCCAGAGCGTGTGATTTCCGCTCCCGACGTGGAAAGTATCTACGATGTGCCGCTCAATTACGAAAAAGACGGTCTTGGAGACACGCTCTGCGAGGTGCTGGGACTTCAAATGAAACCGACGGACCTGAGCGAATGGGAAGCGTTCGTAAAGAAATCAAAAAATGGCAATAAAGAAATCTCTATCGCAGTTGTGGGCAAATATTTCGATTCTGGAGATTTCTTGCTCGCAGATGTCTATATTTCCGTTCTAGAGGCGCTTAAGACTGCCAGTTTTTACCAGGATATTAAATTGAAACTTACGTATTTAGGTTCGAAGAAATTTGAAACCGGAGAGTTACCGCTTTCTACACTCGATGCCTACAGCGGTGTTCTTATTCCAGGAGGATTTGGCGAGACTGGAATCGAAGGAAAGATTAAGGTGATTGAATATGTACGAAAAAATAAGATACCATATTTTGGGTTGTGCTACGGTATGCAGCTCGCAGTAGTAGAATTTGCACGAAATATGGCGGGGCTCACTAGTGCGCATACACAGGAGATTAGCCCCGACTCAGAGCATGCGGTAATTGCAGTTATGGAAAGTCAGAAAGAAAATGTCGCCGCAGGCAAACTTGGAGGAACTATGCGCTTAGGCGGGTATCCATGTTTGCTCGAAAAAGGCACCATTGCGCATGAGGCGTATGGCCGTGAGGAAATCAGAGAGCGGCATCGTCATCGCTATGAAGTAAATCCGAAATATATAGAGCAACTGGAAAAGGCAGGATTAAAATTTTCTGGACGCTCTCCAGATGGGAGACTCATGGAAATAGCCGAGCTTCCACGCGAAGTGCATCCATTTTTCGTCGGCACACAATTTCACCCGGAGCTTTTATCTCGACCTCTCGCTCCGCACCCACTGTTTATGGCATTTGTAAGAGCGGCAGGCGCACGCCACTAGATTTTCTATGGCACTTCTGCATCTTCTTACCCTTAATATTGAGAGAGACGAGCATCTTGATCGCGTGGCTCCATTTCTTGAAAAGCAAAAACCAGACGTATGGTGTGTGCAGGAGCTGCTTGAGAAGGATATTCCGCTGTTTGAGCGTATACTTGGCGCAAAATGCTTTTATATTCCCGCACTCCGCTGGTCTTTTGAGCAGGGTATGGTTGAAGGATTGGGAATCTATACAAGTCTTCCGTCTTCTCAATTCAAAGTCCAGTTATATGCGGGAAACACAGGCGACATAATGGTATATGACGGCAAGGATGATGCTACTATGCGGGCTACGCAGAAGTTTAACCTTGCAACGATTGTAGTAGAAAAAGAGGGAGTGCAGTTTAAAATCGGCAACACTCATTTTACTTGGAGTCCTGACGGCAAGCCTACCGATTTGCAGCGCAGAGATGTGCAGGCACTACTTGATGCGCTCAAAAATGAAGGGGAATTGGTGTTAACAGGCGATTTTAATGCTCCGCGCGGAGGAGAAATATTTTCTGCAATTGCGGCTAATTACAAAGATAACGTGCCATCGCACTACAATTCGAGTATCGATGGCACGCTACATAGAGCCGGTGCTCTTAATTTCATGGTGGATGGGATATTTAGTACACCTCAATATGATGTGACCAACGTAGAGATGCGCTGTGGTGTAAGCGATCACTGCGCACTAAGTGCGCAGGTATCGCTCAAGTAGTATCAGCTCGGAATTCGCTTTATGCTGTTCTTCGGAACATTCGCACGAGCGCGAGCAGGACTACCGCACCGATTACGGCGACAACAAGGCTGTATATATTAAAGCCTGAAACGCCAGAGGTGCCGAATGCATTGAAGATCATTCCTCCAATGAACGCACCAACAACACCGACCACAACATTGAGGAGGATGCCTTGAGATGCATCAGTGCCCATGATCAATGATGCGATCCAGCCAGCGATGCCTCCAAGAACTATAAACAGTAGAAGATCCATACATTATTTTTTAACTTTATAATTAAGCACTTCCGCTTGACCTCTAGCGGCAGTTGAAACTAAGCATAGATAGACTTGACTGTATATAGTGTGAATAAATTTGTGTGCTGCCGCTTGCACGCCTAATTTCTCTGATATTTTTGATCAAGTTTTGTAATAATTGACTCTGCCTTATTAGGATTTACCGCTTGAAGAATTGCGTCTAGCTTTTCTTCTTTTCTGTCGTCTCCTTCTTTGGACTGTGGTGATCCGATATAGAGAAGATAGGCCAGACCCGCAACTTGCCACACGAGCTGTAGAAATTCTGACTGCCAATTCTCAAGTGTGTCACGCATTACTTCAACCAAGTAGTCACCAAATTCAATCGGCGCATTGTGAAGCATTTGCTCGTCGACGTATGCAAACCACGCAAAAATCCAATGGCCTGCAATGCTTATCAAGAAGAATAGCAGTGTTATCCAGAGAAACCCGTACTTACTTTTTTTAAGCGCTTCCATGGGCGCAATAGTGCCCAAGGTGGAGTGAAGATTTGCTGAGCCGGTTTGAGCTAGATTTTTACAATCTGCTCCCATGAGCGCGTTGGGACACCAAAATGCCCGTATGCTGCCGTCTCTTTATATTGCGGCTTATTTAGTCTCAAACGTTCAATAATCGCTCTGGGTTTAAAATCGAAATTTTTTATAACGATCTCAGAGAGATTTTTCCCGGTATCATCAAATGCCTCGATCATGACCGGATCTGCTCGGCCAATAGCATATGCGACAGTTACAAGAACTTTCTTGCCGTAGCCGTTTGCAACAAGGTTTTTTGCGACAAAGCGGCACATGTACGCAGCTGAGCGGTCCACTTTGGTTGCATCTTTTCCTGAAAAACAGCCGCCACCATGGGGAATGAGGCCGCCGTAGGTATCAACCATTATTTTTCGTCCCGTTAGACCTGCGTCCGCTGCAAAACCTCCGGCCACAAAGCGCCCCGTAGGATTGACCAGAATTTCAATACTAGATATGTCTCCAAGTACTGGCGCAAAAAGGTGTGCCTTGAGTTCTCTGCGTATTGTCTCAATGTCGACATCTTCCGCATGTTGAGCACTTGAAAGGGCAGTGATTACCTTGCCGTTATGTATAGTTACTTGCGTCTTGCCATCGGGTCGCAGCCAGGGGAACGTATTGCTTGTGCGTAGCTCCTCTAGTCTGCGCGCGAGCGCATGAGAGAGAACTACGCCTAGGGGCAAATATTCTTTAGTTTCGTCTGTTGCGTAGCCATACATTATGCCCTGGTCTCCAGCGCCGCCAGTATCTACGCCCATT
>DASPJS010000078.1:0-11089 GCA_035628495.1 Minisyncoccota bacterium | reverse complement strand
TTGTTTTCTCGCCAATTTTTTGGTTTGCTTCACGACCGTTTATTATTCCAAGTCTTTTACCTTCGCCCACGTCAATAAATTCTCTTGAAAGAAGAGGGCCAGGCGATGCATGGCCGCCCGCCCAAGAAATATTGCGTTCTTTTGGATGGAAAATTGTCTCACCAAATTCCCACGACTTATCCATATCTCTTGCAATACCGATGCGAATCGTGGAATACCAGGTCTTATTCTCAATCCTGCTTGATTCGAATAAGTTTAAACGAATTCCTTGAGCATTGGGTGGAGCTATTGAGACTTCTTTTGCAGTATTTTTTGAATTTCCCTCAAGTGCAGGCATGGTCATCTCCAAGGACTCGAGGTTTTTACCAACTGCGTGACCCAAATGAATGCGTGACGATTCTTTTGCTTTGTCCTTGTTTAAGAATGGCAACGTAAAGTACAGGTGTATAAGACCTGTGTGTTCATCTACAAAAATATCTGGATCTTCCAGTCCAATGAAATCCCATTCTTCCCCTCCAAGCTCATCTATAATTTCTTTCTGATTTTTTATCTCGAGTCTCTCGCCAACGCTAAAATGCTCCAACGACTCACCTGCAACTTTGTAGAGTTCGCTTCTATCAACGTAGCCTTTGACTTCAACATCTCCTTTCCGATGTGTAATACATCGAATAACACCCTGTTTATACCGAACGCTCGGATCAAGGGCTATCGCCATCATGTGGCTAAATCTTTTGTCCTCAACCGTTTTACCTGAATGCTGAGAATAAGCCTTCATGTGCGGGATGGGAGAATCGAACTCCCAACTACAGTTTGGAAAACTGTCGTTTTACCACTAAACTAATCCCGCTTCTAACTATCGCAACTGCACCACTACTTCAATCCCGCTTACTTATCGTAATTGCATCACTATTTAATCCCACTTACTTTATCGCAACTGCACCACTACTTCAATCCCGCTTTTTTATCGCAACTGCACCACTACTTCAACCCCGCTTACTTTTCGTAACTGCATCACTACTTCAACCCCGCTTTTTTATCGCAACTGCGCCACTATTTAATCCCGCCCTCTATCGCAACTGCACCGCTACTTCAATCCCGCTTATTTATCGCAACTGCATCACTAATTAATCTCGCTCACGCTTGCTTATTTCTTCTTCAGTATCTGGATGTATTATATCTACTATGGATTTTATTAGTGCGCTACTCACTGCCATTATTGCAGCGGTCAGTGGGGCCCTTCTTACCGTTGATGCATATTTTATGGATGTTTCAAAGAACATTCGCTTTACTATTGCTCCTCCCTCGCCTACTGAGTTTATGTCTCCCGCCTCTGTCGCACCGTCAGAATCTATCACCGTTACTCCTGCAACGACTACTCAAAAGAAAAAAACTGCGGCTCCGAAAGCTAAACCGCTCACTTCTACTATCGCTGTAGCTGCTCCGTCTGAACCCATACCAACTCCCCCGCCCTCAACCGTAAGCCTTGAAGCGCTCAACGAAGAAGTGCGCCGGGCACTTGTAAATGTTTATTGCAGCGCTCAGCAACGCTCGAGCGTACGCCCAATATCCGCAAGTGGCGTATTTATTGATAGCCGCGGCGTAATTCTCACAAATGCACATGTTGCACAGCTTTTTCTACTTAAGGATTACCCAACTCCAAATAACATCGAATGCGTAATTCGTGTGGGGAATCCGGCGGAGCCAAGATATCGCGCAACACTATTGTTCTTACCCAAGACGTGGATAGAAAGAAATGCAGATCAACTCATCGCTGCGCAAGCCAAGGGCACCGGTGAGCACGACTACGCATTTCTTCTCGTGACCGGCACTACTGACGGTAGTCCTTTGCCCCCTTCGTTCCCTTACTTGCCAATGACATTTGCTGAACCTG
Organism: Minisyncoccota bacterium; assembly: GCA_035628495.1. Lineage (GTDB taxonomy): Bacteria > Patescibacteriota > Minisyncoccia > Phycocordibacterales > SBAW01 > GWA1-54-10. The sequence continues at coordinate 9,198 of DASPJS010000078.1, read as the reverse complement.
ATACAGGAGCGCAAACTCTTCTGGCGGCATATTCTGCAGGATTTCTTGAGGGGGTTACCATCCAAAACAACCTTTACATCACCTCCGCTTATGCAGTAGTGAAAGAGCTCTTTACGTTCGCAGAGCGCACAGTCGATCTAGTGTCTGTTGGCGGAACAATAGTGTCACAAGCAGGCTCCTCTGGAGGCGCAATGGTGCGCACACGAGACGGTACGCTACAAGGCATTATCGTTACCTCAACTGCGGCCGAGACAACCGCGCAGCGCGATTTACGCGCTCTAACGCTTGATCACATTAACCGCAGTCTGGCCGTTCACGGAAAGGGAAATATCACAAGCATACTTTCCAAAAGTCTCACGGAAGAAGCAGCAAATTTTGCCGCTCAAACTGCGCCAGAAGAGACGCAGCTGCTTATTAAAGTACTTGAGAACCGCTAGTGCCCAGGCGTAGCCCAGCGCGCAAATATACCGCACGGCAAGAGTCGTCCACTCCCCGACTCTTCTATAGTGAGATCTCCAAATTCTATATCGCCTCCAAATTTCTCTTTAAACATTTCCAAGTTGTACGCGAATACGAGCGGAGAATATCCTGCTGCATAACCATTTACCAACACAAAGAGTGGTTTCTCTGACAGCAATTGCATTGACATATGTAGCAGATCCAATAGGTCCCGCTCAATTTTCCAAAGCTCATCCTTGGGCCCATGACCAAAGGCAGGCGGATCCATGATGATTGCATCATATTTGTTTCCACGATTTATTTCTCTCTTAACGAACTTGAGTACGTCCTCAACCATCCATTTGATAGGTATCTCAGAAAGCTTTGAGCGCTCAGCATTCTCTTTGGCCCATGCAACCGCAGTTTTCGATGCGTCAACGTGCGTCACTAGTGCAGATTCAAGAGCGCAGGTAAGCGTTGCTCCTCCTGTATACGCAAATAGATTCAATACTTTCGCCTGTGCACTGTGCTTAAGGATTTCTCGCATCCAATGCCAATTGGGCAATTGTTCCGGGAACAAGCCGGTGTGTTTAAACGAAGTTGGCTTAATTAAGAAGTTTAAATTTCCAAACGATATTTCCCATTCTTTGGGAAGATCTTTATTTACTTTCCACTTCCCTTCTCTTCCTGTTCTCTCATAGCGTGCATGCGCGCGACTCCAATCACTAACACTTAACTTTTTTTCCCAGAGCGCTTGAGGATCAGGACGCGCCAAAATATATTTTCCGTAGCGCTCAAGTTTCTCCTCAGCTCCTGAATCAAGTAGCTCGTAATCGTCTGTTGGGACAGTTGTTAACTGTATTCTTTTCATGTTGCGATTGGTTCTAAAAATTCAGCTTCGCCCCCTAGGGGCATTGGAGGTTTCAGCATCTGCCAGTCATGATCACAGTCGGGGTGCCGGGAATTGAACCCGGTTTCGTTCGCTGCGCGACCGGGAATGTGTCCCACGCATTCCGTTAAATACTTTGTCGGGGTGCCGGGAATTGAACCCGGTTCTCGTGCTCCCAAAGCACGCATACTACCGGTGTACTACACCCCGACAAAGCATTTAACCCCACGCCCGCAAACTACCTACTACACCCCGACTCTAATCACGACCCATATATACCCTCCGAAATATAGCCCGATGTCATTCAATGTATCATAAAAGACATAAATGTCCTTTATCTAAATGCTTATATTTTCAAGCATTTCTACCTTAGCCTGCAGTGTCTTGAAGTCGAGGTACACGCATGCTAAATCGAGACGCCACTCTATACCTTCCGACGCATATGAATCTCCCAGGTAAGTCTGGATCGTTCGATGGAGTCTTTTTACCTTTCCAGGATGCATATTTTCCTCCGGCCTAACTGTTCCACGTGAAAGTCCCCTCCCTGAAAGTTCACGTGAAACGGATTTGACCTCGATAAAACTAACGGTAGAGCCGTTTCTTGCGATTATGTCTATTTCGCCCCACGGCTTCCAGTAGTTTCGCTCCACTATCGAATATCCTCTATTTCTCAAGTATCTACATACGATCTCCTCACCTATATCGCCGATATGCCGCTTCTGAGTTTTAGCCATGTTTTTAAGCAATTCTTTCACGTGAAATGTTTCTTAAGAAACACGCTATAGGCCTTAAAGGACGTCTTTAATGCACATCTCCACACATTTATCCACAGCGTGTCTCTTAAATCCCTATGTTTTTGAACTTCTGTGCGGTCAGCGAGAATCGAACTCGCGCCTGCTCCTTGGCAAGGAGCCGTCCTACCACTAAACTATGACCGCTGAATTTTTATAAACGAAACTATAGCACGAAACATGCGCGCCCGGCAGGATTTGGCCACAAGTTTCGCTTCGCGAACTCGCGGCCCCGCCTCATGGCCGCATAAGCGGCACATTCCGACCTTCAAATCCTGACAAAAGCCAATAAATTGACTTTTTCCTGGCTTGCGCGCCCGGCAGGATTTGAACCCACAACCCCTTGGTCCGAAGCCAAGTGCTCTATCCATTGAGCTACGGGCGCAAAAAACTCTGTTAGAATTGTGCCATGCAAAGCCTCAAGCGCAAAATCCCAACCGAGGTACTCACTATTACCAAAACGCTGGAAAACGCAAGTTTTGAGGCATATATCGTAGGAGGTTGCATTCGTGACCTTCTCATTGAAGGAGAGCCAAAGGACTGGGATATAACCACAAATGCTACGCCTAAGGATATTCAAAGCCTTTTCGAAAAGACGTTTTACGAGAATGAGTACGGAACAGTTGGTGTCGTAACAAAGTCAGATGACCCACGAATTAAAGTTGTTGAAGTTACTCCCTACAGGCTAGAAGGGAAGTACAGCGACGCTAGGCGCCCCGATACCGTTGTTTTTAGCCAAAAATTGGAAGATGACCTTAAGCGTAGAGATTTTACTATTAACGCGATCGCCTATAGCCCCGCACAAAATAAGATCGTTGACCTATACGGGGGTATAAAGGACATCAAGGACAATGTGGTCCGCGCCGTAGGAGACCCATCAGAGCGCTTCAGCGAGGATGCGCTGAGAATTCTCAGAGCGATTCGGATTAGTGCGGAGCTTAATTTCACCATAGAAGACGCTACAAGGTCTGCAATGACACGCAACGTGAGCCAGTTAGGGAGGATATCACGAGAAAGGATTCGCGATGAGTTTATTCGGATCCTAATGTCGCCTAAACCGATGAAAGCGCTCATACTCGCGCACACTATTGGCGCGTTAAAATATATTTCTCCCGATATAGAGGCTGGGGTAGGGGTAGAGCAGAATCAAGCCCATACTTATGATGTTTTTGAGCATAGCATACGTGCCCTACAGCACGCTGCAGACAAAGGATGGCCGCTTGAAGTAAGACTTGCGGCGCTGTTCCATGACGTAGGTAAGCCAAAATCCAGGCGCTGGGGAGAAGAGAAGGGGGATTGGACCTTCCACGGTCATGAGGTGATTAGTGCAAAAATAACCCAAAAAGCATTGGAAAATATGGCCTTTGCTCGTGAAACTATTGATAAAGTGGTAAAGCTCGTGCGTTGGCATATGTTCTTTTCTGACCCTGACAAAGTTACTCTATCCGCTGTCCGGAGAATTGTGAGCAACGTTTCGCGTGAAAACATTTGGGATTTGATCAACTTGCGCATTTGTGACCGGATTGGAACCGGCAGACCTAAGGAGCAACCCTTTCGATTGCGAAAATACCAGTCGATGATCGAGCAAGCGCTGCGCGACCCCATCTCTGTGAGCATGCTCGCAGTCGACGGAAAAAAAGTTATGGACATCTCAGGAGAAAAGCCTGGGCCACGAATTGGTTGGATGCTTCATGCACTCCTTGAGGAGGTCTTAGACGATCCGACTCGAAATTCCGAGGAGTATTTACGCAACAGAATTCTGCTAATTTCAAGACTTTCGGATCGCGAGTTAAGAGCACTCGGAGAAGAGGGGAAAGAGCGCAAGAGTGAGGAAGAAGAAAAGGACATAAAAAAAATTCGTCAGAAATACTTTGTCGAATAAGACTTTTTTGGCATGTGTCCTTTATGGCAGAGATATCCACACATTTGTCCTTTACGCTGTCCTTTAAAAGACATACTATCAGTAGCAGATAAAAATATTCTTTAAATTATTTCTGCCCTGGGTAATTTGAAGTACAGTTCTTTCAACCTATAGGATTAGGGTCATCATCCAAATTAATTTTTAGAACGATTACGAAAGACTCTCAACGTTCTAAAAATTTTGTTCAAAAAAGTGTTTTTCGTTCTTCTTAAAACTAGTTCGGATGATTCCGACCCACGCCTCCGTCACCTCCTGACGGAGGTTTTTAATTTTCCGAAAATTATTTGAGTTCGATTGTAATGGGGCAGTGGTCAGAGCCCATGATCTTTGGGTGGATATCCGCAGACTTCAGTCTCGGGAGCAATTTTTTTGAAACAAAGAAATAGTCGATCCGCCAGCCAATGTTTCGAGCACGGGCATTAGCGAAATTGGTCCACCACGTGTAGTAGCCCTTGCCATCAGGGGTGAAGTGACGGAAGGAATCGACGAATCCGGCCTTAATTATGGCGTCTATACCTTCCCGCTCCTCCTTTGTAAACCCATGTTCGCCCTCATTTGCCTTAGGGTTTGCAAGATCATCCTCCGCATGTGCAACATTCAAATCGCCGCAAAAAATAACGGGTTTCTGGTCTTCGAGCTCTTTAATATAAGCCAAAAAGGCCGGGTCCCAGTGTTTGTGACGTAGTGTAAGCCGCCCCAGGTCGGGTTTTGAATTGGGCGTGTAGACATTAACAACCCAAAACTCATCAAATTCGGCGGCAATCACGCGTCCTTCGGTACGCGGATCGCCAAAATCATCAGCTTTAAGGCCGTATTTCTTGCAAATGTGCTCTGGAAGCCCGAGAACAACCGATTTTGGCTTAATTTTGGTAAATATTGCCGTTCCGCTGTAGCCCTTCTTACCGGTAGATGAGTTCCAGTACTCCTCATACTCAGGCAGATCCACCTCTGCTTGGCCTTTCTCGGCCTTTGTTTCCTGAAGGCACAGGATATCGGGTTTAAATTCCTTAACAAACGGCACAAATAGGCCTTTTTTATGCACAGCTCGCAGGCCGTTAACGTTCCAAGAAGCTATTTTCACCATAAGCTAACGAAGCGAGAGAATAAAAGCGTGGCTTTGTTTCCGAGAGAGTGACGAGTATATGTAATCATATATTTATCGCCTTGAATGGAATTTTTTGTGGACTTCGCGTAAATGTTTGTCAGTGACGTGAGTGTACACCTGGGTGGTGGTAATGTTTGAATGTCCTAAAAGTGCCTGAACTGCACGCAAATCGGCGCCATTCCTCAATAAATCCGTTGCAAATGAGTGCCGAATGACGTGCGGAGTCACTTTTCGGGTGATTCCAGCCTTAATAGCGTACTGCTTTACGATGCGCTCCACTGAGCGGGACGTAAGGCGGAGCTCTTTTGCGCCTTTTGCGGCTCTACCCATTTGAATAAATAGTGCGTCATCAATATCACCGCGCTTGTCTAGGTATTCCTTGATAGCCTTTTTTGCAACAGGCGAGAGAAATACTACACGCACTTTCTCGCCCTTGCCACGCACCGGGAATTCATCTCGCGAGAGATCTAGGTCTCGATCAAGCGCACAAAGCTCAGAAACACGCAGGCCCGTAGAGAAAAGAAGCTCCATAATGGCTCTGTCGCGCAGCGCCTGAAGAGAATTGCCCTTTGGTTTGGCCATGAGCCGTTCTAGCTCCTCGGTTGTAATAAGGTCAAGATCCCGGGCACCTACCTTGGCTAGCTCAATGCGCTCGGGGTTGAGGGATTCAATATTGCGCTTGCGTAAAAATTTTAGGAATGCGCGAAGAGCTATCAAATAGTAATTTTGGGTCTTGTGTTTCATCGTCCCTGAGACTCCGTCTTGGCGGTTGAGATGGAGGCGAAACTCTCGCACCATTTGCTCAGAGATGCGGGAAGGGGAGGTAATCTTTGCATAGGAAAAAAATCGCACGAGATAGCGGTCGTAATTTTCAACAGTTTTAACGCTTCTTCCTTTTTCAATCTCGAGATATTCCAAAAACTCGACTTTGAGCTTGTGAAGTTCTGCCATACGAGAGAATTGTACCAAAAATATTGTGCGACGTTTCTATATTGACACACTTATATAGATGTGTTAAATAAGATGCAGGAAGAAATTCTATGCTGTTGAGGAGAGGAAGATGGCCTGGAAGAAAATAGTGAGTTGCGTTGCCATCGTAGGCCTCCTTTTGGGGACACTCGATGCGGAAGCAGCAAAAAGGCGGGGGAAACGAGCTATGAGCGCTGCTCAAACGGCGGTTGAAGTAGTAAAAAAACAGAAAGCGAAAGCGGCCAAAAATGCTCGCACTGCAGTGAAAGCGGTGAAGAAGCAAGTAAAAAAAATCCTTCCGATTCCGGAAGACGAGCTCTTGGGTATGCTAATTCTTGCGGAAGCAGGAAGTCAGCCCCCAGAGGGACAGAAAATGGTCGCGTACGTCGTCGTGATGAGCGCTAAAGACAATGGCGAGTCAATACGTCAGGAAATCACGAAAAAAAATAGATACAGTCCGCTTAATAAAGACAAGAAGAGCAGGCGGTACTGGCGCTCCATCAACAAACAGCGCCAACTTCAGACCAAGGCTTATTTAGAAGCTCTGGCAATTGGACGCGAAATGAAACGCGATCCCCGACCTCCAAGTGGATATGAAGCGCTTCGGGATGCGCGTTATTTTCGCAATCCCCTCGCTTCTTCGCCTGGAGGAAATCGGTGGTTTATAAAAAATACTGCGCCGGTTATGTTTATTGAAGACCACTTGTTTTCCATCGACAGAGAGCGGTGGGCATCTGTAGCGCCATATCCGCGACACAAGCCTACTAAGGCGGAGATGATCGCTGGAGTGAAACCGAAGAAGGTTCAGCTAGCATTGGCGACTACGGAACCGACCGTTGCGACGAAAATCGCGATGGGCCAAATTCCAAAGCCGCACAGGCGGCCCGCCCAACTCACTACTGTTGCAAGTGCACGATAAACGTCAGTTAGCGCCGATTCCCTAGGGAATCGGCGCTCTTTTTTATCTATCTGTGATTGGCATCATATATATACAATGCTATATTTCGATTAGCAGATCATCACAACTGAGAGGAGGGGAAGATGACGCAGAAATTGCTATGTGCCGTGTGTGCACTTATCTTTATCCTCCTGGTGGGGAACAAAGATGTGCGAGCGGCCACCGTGCCGTGGCAAGCACTCAAGATTTCAGTGCCGACAATCGTTCTAGAAGTCGCAGCGAAGAAAAAGAACAAGAAAAAGGCTGTTAAAGCGACGAAGAAAAAGAAGAAGGCAAGGAAAGTGGCGAAGAAGAGAAACTATAATAAATCACCGCCCACAGCAGAACTATGCCTGACATGGAATGTTATCGGCGAAGCAGCACGGGAGCCATTCTTAGGAAAATGGATTGCAGCGTCTGCGCCGATGAATTACGCCGCCAGAGTGGGGCGCACGATTTGCGACGAAATAAAGAGTGGTCGCTATAGTTGGTGGCTATCTAAAAAGTCGCGAGCGAGAGTTCTCAACTCACCTAAAAAAGTAGTCGATGAAAATCGCGAAATTGTACGTGCGGTCATGAAGAGCCCAAAACCGCCGCATCCAAGTGTTCCGTGCATAACAAGCTGGAATCGTAAAGATTGGAAGTATACAACTCCCAACGGACGACGATGGCTTGAATTGCATACCATTGAACTTGGTTTAGTAATTGGTGAGCACGAGTTCCGGATGGAGCTACCCAAGGCCAAGGTGGTACGAGTGAGTGGAGCAATTGTTCCAATCCCGACACCACGACCTCCGCCTGGGATTGTTCCTCCAGAATGCAAACCGCCGACAGATGCAGTAGTGGCAAGCTCGGGACCCGTACCACGCATGGTTCCCACACTCCAATAATTTGTTGCCGACCCTTCGGGGCCGGCGACTTTTTTGTTGCCCCGCTGACCCCTTGCAAATCTCCCAGAGCTGTGATACTATCTCTACATGCTGACGAAGCAGAAAAAGGCAAAAGTAGTTAAAGAGACCGGTATTCACGAGAGTGATACTGGTTCTCCCGAAGTGCAAATTGCGCTTCTCTCCAAAAAAATCGAGGAGCTCACTAGCCACCTTAAGAAACACGCCAAAGACAAGCACAGCCGACGCGGCCTACTGCAAATGGTTGCTAATCGCCGCTCGCATCTGAAGTATCTCGAAGGCTCCAACAAGAAGCGCTACAACGCTATTGTTAAGAAACTCAATCTCAAGAAGTAAAAAGTTTACTCCTTGTTCGTCTGTAGTATAGTAGGGAAGGGCAATTTTGTTTTTGCATTACGTTTCCATTTTTTGTTATTTGTCAGCGGGTCGCATTTTTAAAAGTCTAGTTCTCTTTTTATATATTTATGGCAATCATTAAACACAAGAGTCAGCGCGTAGGTATTTTTATAGATACACAAAATCTCTACCACTCAGCGAAAAACCTATATAAAGCAAAGGTAAATTTCGGGAATGTCGTTAAGGAGGCCCTTGCAGGGCGCACACTTATACGCGCTATAGCCTACGTAATTCGCACCGAATCCGAAGAAGAAAAAGGCTTCTTTGAGGCGCTCAACAAACTCGGCATTGAAACCAAAGTTAAAGATATTCGCGTCTTCGCAGGCGGCGCTAAAAAGGCAGACTGGGACATCGGCATGGCAATTGATGCTATTGCAATGGCTAACAAACTCGACACAGTAATACTGGCCACCGGTGACGGCGATTTTGTACCGCTTGTCGAATACCTCAAATTCACCGAAGGTTGCCAAGTGGAAGTTATCGCGTTTGGTAAATCCGCAAGCGGACAGCTGCGTGACGCATCAGACGATTTCGTGGATATGTGCGAGGATCCGCGCAATTACCTCATCGGCTACCGCGGAGGCGGCCGTTGGATTCCAAGTTTCACGGGAAGTGATACGCCTGAAGCAGTAGAGGGAGAAGTGGCAAACGGCGATGACGATGAGGATCCGGCTATAAAAATGTCTGGAGAAAAGTAACCTAGTCTCCTAAAATCGCGGCACAACACCATCTTCTCTAGCAAGAAGATGGTGTTTTTGATATAGTTTCACTGGATACACAAATTATTAAGTAGGGGCGAAACGCGTGGATAGGTAGTTCTCGATCAGATTCGAGACCTAAAATT
>DASPJS010000077.1:0-4106 GCA_035628495.1 Minisyncoccota bacterium | reverse complement strand
AGCGAATTTGTTGTGAGACTTCCTACTCTTCCTCAAAAAGAGTCCACACATTCTGTTGATGAAAAAGATGAGTCGACTCCAGCGCCTACTCCCAGAATCCACCAAAAAGTCGAGACAGTTCTTGTGGTTGACGACAATGTTGCGGCTGCGCAAGGAGTTGGAAAACTTCTTGAGCATAAAGGCTACAAAGTTACCTATGCCTACACTGGCACCGAAGCAAAAGAGCTGGTTGAAAAAGACAGGCCCGATGCAGTAATTCTCGACATCGGTCTTCCTGATATGGATGGCTACGATCTCGCAAAAATGATGCGGGTTGGCATGGAATATGAGGGGCTCCTTGTCGCGCTCACCGGATATGGGCAAGAAGAAGACAAACAGCGCGCGTATAGAGTAGGCTTTGACCAACACCTCACAAAACCAGTTGGTATAGTAGAAATTGAAAGCGCTTTAGGAAAGACATGATATGGAAAATATCCTCAAGCCTATCCCTGAAGAGTACAGAAAATATGTACCGTATGTTCTTCTGTGTGCCGCATATATCGCAACGGGACGTCTTGGGTTAAGCCTCTATGCAGTAGAAGGTTTTGCAACACTAGTGTGGCCTCCAACAGGCATCGCACTAGCTGCGCTTCTTTTATATGGATTGCGTTTTTGGCCTGCAATCGCGGCAGGAGCGTTTATAACTAACCTCTCTATTGGCGCAACACCGGCAGTTGCGGCAGGAATTGCGCTTGGCAACACCTTGGAAGCGGTCATTGGCGTATATGTGCTCAGACACTACACTGATTTCGATACTGCGCTCATGCGGCTGCGGGACAGTGTGCACTTTATCATCGTAGCTGGTTCGTTTGCGCCGATCATAAGTGCCACGATTGGTGTGACCAGCCTTCTTTTGGGCGGCGTTATCAGCGCGTCGCAATTCTCTCTCACATGGTTAGCGTGGTGGGTTGGCGATATGCTTGGAGCGCTCGTAGTGGGGCCTCTTCTTTTAGTATGGCTGCGGCCAGTAGTGCTCCCCAGTGTACGCAGAATAATTGAGATTATTAGCGCAGGTATCCTATTGCTGATTTTTAACATTCTTATTTTTTTTAAACCTTTTGTGTGGCTAGCTTCTTTTCCCTTTCTTTACCCTCTCATTATCCCTCTCGCCTGGATAACGTTGCGCTACGGCATTCGAGGAATTACTCTCGCAACATTCGTTACGTCACTTATCGCAGTATGGGCAACCGCGATCGGACACGGCGCGTTCATTAGCAGCCCAGTCCAAGAAGAATTGCTGTATTTGCAAGTATTTATTGGCACTATAGCGCCTATGTTTCTCGTATTTGGATCTATCATTGAAGAGCGGTTGCATATTTCAAGTACTCTTCAGACGCAAGTCCAAAAACTCCAGGCTGCTCTAAATAAAATTCAGTTCGAGGACGAAGCGAAGAAAGAATTTCTTGCGCTTCTCGCGCATGAATTGCGCAATCCTCTCGCACCTGTAGTGAGCGGTCTCGAGCTCATACGGCTCGACAAAAGTATTTCAACCACCACAAAAAGAGTAATCAAAAGTATGCGTGACCAAACCAAAACCATGGTGCGGCTTGTTGATGATCTTCTGGATATTTCAAGAATTTCTCAAAAGAAATTGCAACTACGAAAGAAACCCGTAGAACTCAACGGTATTATCAAACAATCAATAAAGTCGGTTGAGCCTCGCTTTAAGAACAATAATCAGCACTTTTCACTTAAGATTCCTGAAAAGTCAGTGTGGTTTGACGCCGATCCCGTTCGACTTGAACAAGTCATAGTAAATATTCTTGAAAACGCATCTAAATATACGCCCCCGGGCGGCACTATCTCGCTTGAAGCTAAGACTCAGGCCGATGAGATTATCCTTACCATCAAAGATACGGGTATCGGTATTCCGCCCGAGATGCTCGAGCGTATTTTCGAACCATTTCTGCAAGTCGAGCGTGTACGAAAACAAGGCGCAGGTATTGGCATTGGACTTTCACTCACGCGCTATTTAGTTCATATGCATGAGGGAACTATAGAAGCAAGAAGCAAAGGAGCGGGACACGGAAGTGAATTTATCGTGCGAATTCCGATCATGCGAGCGCTCTCAGCATCGAAATCAAAAGGTCCGAAAGTTTCTGCAAAAGAGAGCGCTTCTGGTAGAAAGAAAGTGCTGGTTGTTGATGACAATGAAGCTGCCGCAAAAACTATTGGGAAACTTCTTGAGCACAATGGGCACGAAGTACGCGTCGTATACACTGGCACTGATGCATTGACGGTTACGCCGGAGTTTAGTCCTGATGTTGTTCTTCTCGATATTGGTCTCCCCGATCTAAGCGGCTATGATGTAGCAAAACAAATTCGGCTGACAGAAAAGCCCGAGGAACACAGAATGCTTGTTGCACTTACCGGCTTTGGGCAAGAAGAAGATATACAAAAATCTTGGGCTGCGGGTTTTGATCACCACCTCACAAAACCAGTTGGTATTGCGGAGCTTCATGCGCTCCTCACTCAAGATTAATAACATTAAGGCGGTCGAAGATATTATTAGAGGAAACCAAACGATCGCACATGACAAAAATTGTTCTTACCTGCAGCGAGTGTGGACATCAGGAGTGGGGCACTGCGGAAGGCATGCTCATGAACAAAATCAAGATGTGGAATCACGCAAAAAAGGAGCATCCTGAGCGAATTGCCAGGGTACTCGACCTATCTGTTCCTAAGGAATCTTTCTCTCAGATACTACGCTCCGCATGAGTAAATAGTGGTACTATTAGCGCATGGGCATATTCGAGGCCGCGCTTTTAGGCGTTGTTGAAGGAATAACCGAATTTTTGCCAATTTCCTCTACGGGCCACTTAATACTCGTGAGTTCCCTATTGGGAATCCCCCATTCCGCGTTCCACAAGAGTTTCGAAATAATTATTCAGCTGGGCGCAATTTCGTCAGTAATACTCTTATTCTGGCGATCTTTTTTACATGGAAACACTCTTTTAAAGCTCTTTGTCGCATTTTTGCCGACTGCAGCGGTAGGATTTCTTCTCTACGAAACAATAAAAACTTTTCTTATTGGAAACGAAAGAATTGTGGTATGGGCTCTACTCCTCGGCGGTATTGCACTCATAATTTTTGAGCTCATTCACAAAGAGAGACCTGCGCGCACTGGCCCAGGCGAGATTACGTACGGACAGGCACTAGTCGTAGGCATATTCCAATCATTCGCTGTCATTCCAGGCGTATCACGCTCTGCAGCATCGATTGTAGGCGGCCTTATAGCCGGAATGGACCGCACGGCAATTGTTGAATTTTCTTTTTTGCTTGCCGTACCAACACTCCTTGCCGCAACTGGGCTTGATATCTACAATAGCGCTTCCCTATTTTCGGCAGCGGATATTGAAATCCTCGCGATTGGTTTTATTGCCTCGTTTGTCGTTGCACTATTTACTATCCAATTTTTACTCTCGTTTGTCCGCAATCACACCTTTATCCCTTTTGGCGTATACCGAATCCTGCTTGCAATATTTTTCTTCCTTTTCATTCTCTAAACCATGCGCATAAGCCTTATCATCCCCGCATATAACGAAGAAAATTATATTGGCGAGTGTTTAGATGCCGTGCTCAAAAATGCGCCGGGCGAGTTCCATGAAATTATTGTCGTTGATAACGCAAGCACCGATAAAACTGCGGAAGTAGCCCGCTCACGCTCCGACGTAAAGGTCGTACATGAGCCACAAAAAGGTCTTCCCGCGGCGCGCGAGCGCGGACGCCTAGAAGCAACAGGAGATCTGTTGGCCTACATTGATGCTGATTCAAAAATGCATTCGCGGTGGGCTCCCATGGGCAAGAAAATTTTCTCAGAAAGACCCGAGATCGTATCTCTATCTGGACCGGCAAAGTATTGGGATGCTAATCCTGTTATGGCTTTGTTACTCAACCTACAATGGTGGCTCTCGGCACCAATAATTTATCGAGTTGTCGGCTATATGATTTTCGGCGGACATTTTATAGTCCGCCGTGATGCGCTTGAGAAAATTGGAGGATTTAACAAAGAAATTACGTTTTATGGGGAGGATACAGATCTCGCAAGACGGCTCAGTACACAGGGT
>DASPJS010000076.1:0-2631 GCA_035628495.1 Minisyncoccota bacterium | reverse complement strand
TTTTAGTTGGCGCGGCATTAATGTTGCTGTGCTTCACGCTCAGCTAGAGGGTAATAACTTAATGAGGTGGCACTTCACAACCTCTTCTGCGTATCTTTCGCAAGGCCCGACGATAAAATCCGGATTCTGCTTGAGACCGCTCTCGGCAACTGCGACGGCGTCATCCATGGTTAGTTTTCCTTCGCTCTCGATCATAAAATGATCGATTATTGCGACGGCGTCATCTGCGAGAACGCATACGACATTTTTTCCACGGTTGTCCCAGCATCTCTCGATCTCAGGCGCTTCTTTTTCACCCTTGAGATATTCTCGGGCAGCTGCCTCTGCGAGATTGAGATCGAGCTTCATGCCGTTGTTTTCGACAACAAGCACGCGGCCGCCCATAGTACCGGGTCGCACCGTGTAGTCGCTCGCGCTTGCGGTTCCTGAGAACATCGCAAACACAGCTGCAAACGTTGCAGCGATCGTGACATATTTTTTCATAGGAACATCTCCCGTTTAGGAATTCTATATACTATTATACTCCAAACGGGACTGTTTGTCAAGTTGCGCCACGCCTTGTAAAATAAGCACGAAATAAGGGCCGTTAGCTCATCTGGTAGAGCGCATCCATGGCATGGATGAGGCGAGGAGTTCGAGTCTCCTACGGTCCACTGAATTGACGCTACTCAGCATGAATGTTAAAACTCGCAGGGGAGATTTGTTCTAACTGTAGATGAGGAGATTCGCATGAAAGGCGTAGTTCAGACTACCCATAAAGACGGTATGTCATTTGACAGGCTCGTTGATCCAAATACCGGAAACGTTCTTATGGACGAGTACATGGACCCAGCTCATCTCGCTCTTGGGCATGAGAAGTATCAAGAATATCTGCAGGAGCAGGTACAGGGAATGGGAAACTATGTACTTGAGCACATGAGGGAAAGATATCCGGAGCATGATTTCTTGAGCTCAAGCTTCCAATATACCTATAATGCAGTTCCTGAAGGAAAAATTACTTGCTACTGCTTCGATGTTTGTCTCGAGCGCAAGGATTTCTGGAAATTCTTGCTAGGTCACAAAACACTTGTGCGAGTGTCGTGTGAAAACGGAATGATGGGTAGCGCGGAGATCACTTTCACGAAAAAGGCACGCAAATTGTTTGCAGATCTCGATGAGTTCGAAGGCGAACTGCGGCCCGTAGCGAATGCAAATGGATTTTCGATTCCTATCGTGATCGATTGGGTCACCCAGGAAATACTGTGAATGTGCCCCGCAGCAATGCGGGGCTTCCATTTTGTAAAAAAATGCCGCCTCTTGCGAAGCGGCACAAAGATGTCACGAAATGATTTCGAAGTACCTAAGGATCTCAATAACACCATCGCAGCACGAATTTTTCGCGACATGTCCTCCCTTTGCACTCACTAAGTCTTTTATCTCTTGTGTTGCGTTACTTGGGCATCCGACATGGGAGGCGAAAGAAAGTACTGATCGATCATTGTTGGCATCACCGATCGCAAGGATGCGGTCAGGCCAGGTATCGAGGTATTCGCACAGAAAAACTGCACCCCGTCCTTTATCAATCCCGCGCGGCGTGATATCAACGGCTGAATTGCTGTATGCGAGCGTTATTTGATCGCTCACTTGCGGCATGGCACACACGAGGGCGCGCACCTTTTCATAGAGACGCTCCACCTCGGTATCGCTCGTTGGAATAAGCGAAATGCACAACTCTTTGCCCGGCTCTATCTTCCCCTCGGGCATGTGGGCCCTGAGCATTTTCTTGAGGTTAAGAAAACCTTTCTCGACTCCCTTGATATTGGGATGCGGGATGAGTTTGTGCGCCGCAGGGTCAAACAGATAACATCCGTTCTCAATAATAGAGGGAATTTGGAAGGCTTTGAGGCCGAGTATTTGAATCATTGCCTCCGCGTAGGCTTGCGGGCGCCCCGTACACAGTGCAAACGGCACGTTCGACTGTGCTTTTTGTAGAACTTGAAGCGGCTCAAGTGCAATTGGCTTGCCCTTGCGCTCGGTCAGACATCCTTCGATGTCCAGCAATACAACGTCGATAGACATCGCAAGACTCCTTGTTATGTGTGAACTTTTGCTTCACAAATAGTGTCATTATTTATCACTCTTGTCAACGCTAGCGCACCCATGCAACTTTCGCGCTAATATAGAACCATGTTAAGTAACGCAAAAGCATTTAGTAGTTTTTCTGTGCCGGACATGGATGCGGCAAAAAAATTTTATGTCGACACACTCGGTATAGATGTGAAAGAAACTAATATGGGACTTGAGCTCAACCTCGCAGGCGGCGGCATCCCAGTATTTATTTATCACTCGACTGACTACCACGCTCCCGAACATACAGTCTTAAATTTTATTGTTGAAAATATAGACAATGCGATTGATGAGCTCAGCTCGCGAGGCGTACAGATGGAACAGTACGATTTGCCTGGTATGAAAACGGACGAGAAAGGAGTAGTGCGAGGAGATGGCTCACAAGGACCCAAGGCAATTGCCTGGTTTAAAGATCCCGCTGATCATATTTTGGCGCTTATTCAAGAGAAATAGGAGCTGACTTGCCATTAGATCATACTTGTGATTTGGTAGGCTCTGGAATGGCCTCAAAACCTGAAAGGAGTT
>DASPJS010000075.1:0-3764 GCA_035628495.1 Minisyncoccota bacterium | reverse complement strand
AGAGACTTTTCAGGCTGATCATAATGTGCCGCGATTCTAGCATTTTTGCATACTTGAAGAAACCCTTCGAGAAACCTCAGAGTCCCGACTGAAACGTCGGAACAGAAAAATCGCCCTGGACGTAGAGCGATTTTTCTCTCGAGAGGATACTAAATTATCCTTTGAAGCCGGTTATCGGCGCTTCTTAGACGCCTTGCGCTTCTTTGTTGTTTTCTTGGCCTTTCTTTTCTTTGCCATAATTTTTTGCGACTAATGTCGCTAGTTGATTTCGCATCGTTCGACCGTGCCTTTGTAATCTCCGCGGAAATTAAAAAAGCACATCTCGATGCACTAAAGTAAAGTATCAATGATTAATTCTATAGATACAATGAAAATTATTTTGTAACTGTGGATATCTTTAAATCGAAAAATAAAATTTATTGAAAATTGTGCGCCGAGTGGGAAGCGGATGCGAGCTCCAAAACATTGTTCTTAATGTGAGTGCAGTTCGCTTCCCACTCGATGCGCAATCACATTAAGTATATCGAACTATCCAAAGTTCGTTAAATTGATGAGCTGCGAGGCGCAAACGGAAAGTGTAGTGAGCAATACTATCAGGTATTGTGAATGAGCATCGCAGTTTGCAACGAAGTAGATCGCAATTTTACGAATTTTGCCAACGAAATAGCCCGCCGAGGCGGGCAACTTCGCAGAACGTTGTTTTGTTAAGCCACATCGTGGCACTCACGTGTCTAGTATAGCACACCTATTGACCGGGCTTCAGTGCGCCGCTTTGGATTTGTGAAATAATTTGCTGAATTTGGGCCGCCATTGCGGGATTGAGTTGCGAAACCTTTTGAAGTGTCGCGATGGTGTTCGGCACATCCCCGGCAGTGAAGTAAGCCTGCGCGAGACCTAGGTGTATATCGGCGTTGTTAGGATTTTTTTCTGCGCGTGACTTCCAAATGCCAATAACTCGATCAAATTGCCTCGTATTGGTGTAGATCTGGAGCAATTGATCGTTGTCATGAAGCACGGTTCCAAAACCTTCAGTAAGTACTGCATCTGCCTGTGTTCCCTGTCCCGCGTACATGAGAGCCCCGGCATACATTACGCGGGCAGTCTCATATGAAGGCGCGAGGTCAAATGCTGATTTGAATAAAGGAAGTGCAGCTGTGACATTGCCTCTCTGGAGGTGCACTGTGCCGAGCTGGAAGAGAATCTGCTGTTTGTTTGGTGAGAGGTCCTTAGCGCGAGTCAGATGCGTCAGCGATTTATCAAATTGACCGAATTGTGCTTCAAACAATCCCATAAAGAGCTCGAGACGCGCATCGCCAGGGCGCTTCGAGAGTAATTTTTCGCCTTCACTGCGTGTTAGATTATACGCGTCTTGTTTTACTTGTGGATTTACTGCTGTTCCGGGAGCAATACTGTTTGAGGCAAATTGGAATAGCTGCTCCATCACTTCTTGATATCCAAGCTCACCCTGATCAAGGGTTTTCCGAAATGCTGCGATGCGCTCTTCAGGTGTATATGCCGCTCCAGTACTCGGATTATTTCCTTGTAGCGCGGCGAGAAGTGACTGCGCACGAGCAACACCAGCGCTATTGAGTATCCATCCGCCTACAAGAAAGACAACTACCACGATGGGCGCAGCGATGGCTACCATGCGATCATCTACGGGCTTAGAAAGAAATACCCAGCGCGGCAGTGCGTTCCCTGATATGGCATGAGCGAAGGAAATAATAAGAATAAAGTAAATAAAGCTCATGAGGTCATGGAAGACCGTAATATTGCTGAATCCATACGCAGCAAGAAGACCCAGGAATGCGGCTTGGCCAGGAATACTTAAATCAGAGCGAATGATCGCTATAACACTCAGGACAAAGAGCAATATATAGAGGAGGAATGCAGGAATACCTCCCGCCACAAGCCAGTCTATAAATTCATTGTGTGCGCGATCGAACCACTGCTCCTGGTCATACATAGCTGGTTCGTAGTATTTGTTGAACACAAAGTTAAAGTTCTCTTGCCCCCATCCCAATAGTGGCCGCTCCATAGCGCCAGGAATGGCCATTTCGCGCCACAGAATAAAACGCGACATGGTTGTTTTTTCAGTAAGGGAAATCGACGCAATACGATTGAGTGTCGGGCTATTGCGTACAAATGAACTGTCTCGAAGCGCCCAGAATAAACCTCCAAGCACAACAATACCTACAAGAAAGCCGATAGACCACTTTCTTAATACTCGCCACTCTTCCCCTTTGCCACGCCATGCAATATAGAGCGCAACAACGACTAGGCCGCCAATGACACCAAGAAGTGCACCGCGAGTTTGTGAATAGAAAAGAGCGATAAACTGAAGTACAAGTGCCACACCATAAAAGACTTGGAGCCATACGGCGCGACGGTCACGAGTAAGCAGATAAATGGTGATGAATATATTGAAGAGCATGAACACTGCCACGTAGATCGCATTTCCAAAAGTAGTGTCGATACGAGGACCGCTCTGTGATGATATTTCAAATACTCCAAGAAGCTGCATTAAGCCATAGAGACCTTGGAGAGCCCCCGCAACAACGGAGACTCGGAAAAAGGTGTCCCACCATTTCTCCGCCGTGAATACTGCTCCTGCAATCAGAAAGAGGAGGAAGATATGGATGATTGTGACGTACCCATCCATGCGTTCAAAGTTGCTCCAAAAGCTCTTGACTGGGTCGATGCTCGCTAGAGTCGCGAGTCCCATCCAGGCAACAAAACCAAGCATCACCCACATGATGAGCGACGCGCGAGGACGATATTTTGGCTCTTTGATGGCGAGTATTATGTATGCAACTGCAAGTATTTCCACCAAAATGCGAAAGGCAAAATTCTTACCAGTTATGAAAGGAAAGAACATCGCCGGCACAAAATTTTCCCCCGTCGCGACAATGAAAGATATAAAAGGAATCGCTGCGAGGCCAATCAGGAGAATCCAGCGCAGGTAATTGGTATATGGCATAGAGGAGATTGTAGCAGAAACTGCTCCTCGCTCCTACTTTGAGAGCCAACGTGATGCAATGTCCCGCAATGTGGCCTCCATGTCGTATTTGAGCTTCCACTGTGGGTAGTGTGACTTGAATTTTGAAAGGTCGGAAATATACCAGATATGATCTCCTTTTCTTGCTTCACCCTTATACGTAACATTAGCCTTTTTCCCAAGCATCTTTTCAGCTTTTTCTATTGCTTCGCGCATGGAAATATTGCTCTCACGGCCGCCACCCGCGTTGTATACCTCGCCCGGTCGCGGATTTTGATGGAAATGCCAAAACATATTTGCAAGATCTTGCGCATGGATATTGTCTCGTACTTGTTTGCCCTTGTATCCGTAGATAGTGTATGGCATTCCGGTCGCGACGCACTTCACCAGGTATGCGAGAAATCCATGAAGTTCGGCACCACTGTGCGATTTTCCAGTGAGACATCCTCCACGAAAAATCCCAGTTTTGAGTCCAAAATATTTTCCATATTCCTGAACCATTACATCTGCCGCAACTTTAGACACTCCGAATACGCTATGTAGCGTATTATCAATCGACATTGTTTCATCAATACCTTTATAAAATGGGTGCGACTGCGCAATCTCCCAGCGCGACTCTTTCTCTTCAAGCGGTAGTGAGTTGGGATGGTCTCCGTAGACCTTATTTGTAGAGACAAAAATAAATGTAGCGTTAGGTGCATAGTGACGCACGCTTTCAAGGAGCACCAGAGTGCCGCCAGCATTTACGGAAAAGTCTGTATATGGT
>DASPJS010000074.1:0-7894 GCA_035628495.1 Minisyncoccota bacterium | reverse complement strand
CCCACGCAAAAAATAACCCCCATCCTTTCGAATGGGGATTCACAGGTATTCATGCATATGCAAGCTCGCGCTGCTTTGTTGCTGCGGGCCGCTCATGTTTTCTGAGTCCGTCTCCTATTGAGTACAGGAGATTGGGCACGTCAAACGCGAAGAGAATGTCGGCATGCAGATCAAACTCTACACTTTGGCCGTAGAACTTCATGCTCTCCGGCTCCGAATGCGTATCGCAGGTAATTTTTATAAGAAATGGCTGCGAATCCGTATCATCGACAAAATGTACCTCGAGGCTCATTGAACGGTCCCAGATCATATTATTCAGATCTGAAAGTTCATAGACTTTTCTGCCTCGCTTGCCCAAGTCGATTTCGTCGGCTTCAAATACCTTCTTCGAGTAAAGATACGTAATCTCGTCCTCGCAGGTAAGAACTTGAGCCGAGGCGTGCGGCTTTATTCGTTTGACTAAGGAAAAAAGAGACGATGCAGCACTTGAGAAATCTGAAAAATTTATTCGGTCGCGATCAACGCGGTCGCGGCTGAACCGAAAATTATACCGCTTCATTTGATACTCCTGTGTGTAGAACTACCGCTACATGAATCATAGTACTTATTTTTACTGACGCAACTATAGAAATGCCCCGCGTGGATAGCGGGGCATTAGTGATGATGTTCATGGTGTGCAAACACTACAACTGCGATTGCGCTTAGAAATGCTACAGGCGCAATAACATACAATGCTGCGACACGATCAATCTCTGTGTTGCTGGCGAGAACAATACCAATGCCGGCGAGCAGTACCGCGAGACTGGTAGCAACATCAAGAAATATATGGAAGAGCTCTCCTAGCGCGGTGGGATTTATTTTTCTGCGCTTGCGAATCGCTAGGAACGTTTCGCGAGTGGTTTTTTCAAAATCCCATCCTGCGTGAACGATGCGGATGCGAACGAGAGCTACAGCCGTTGCAATGGCACCCAGAAGTATCATTGCACTTCCTGAACGCGGCGCTGATGGCTCATAGAGTGCTTCGTAAAGAATGACTACTCCCGCGAGCGCGATACAGAGAGCTTGAATATAGCCGCCTCGGCTGCGCCACTTGTCCTCACTTTTTTTATGATAGAAAGCTAGCAGAGCAATGGTGGTAGATATGCCGCTTTGGAATGCATCACCGAAGAGGTGAATTGCATCTCCTTGCGCGGCAACACTCACGAGCATTTTTCCTGCAATGTATTCACCGGTGCCAAAGGATAGCGCGATGAAAGCAGATAGTGCATATCGCCTCCACTCGCATCCGATGCATTTTCCTCCTGATCGTGCCGGACAGGAGGGAAAGTGAGCATGTATAACGCTCATTGCGTCCTCCTGTTATTGTGGTCTGCTTCGACCTTACCATGCCTAAGCTAGTGCTACAATAAATGAAAATTTATGCCGCCGAAGAAAAAAGTTGAGAATACTGCTATTAACTTCACTCGATGGGTGGGCTCCATCCAGTCAGTCGTTGTTCATACCGTACTATTTGCCGCTAGTTTTATTGCGGTTTTTCTTGACTTTGTGAGTCTCGACCGTATGCTACTAGTCTTAACCACTATTGTATCGCTTGAGGCAATATATCTCGCGATTTTTATTCAAATGAGTCTTAACTTCGCTCGCGAGAGCTTGGCAGAAGTCGAACATGATATCGACGAGATTCAGCACGATGTCGATGAAATTCAGCATGACGTTGATGAGATACAAGAGGATATTGAAGAAATAGAAGAAGTGCATGATAGACCGAAAGAAAATGCTTAAACGGACACGCGGTATTATCGATGAGTTTCGAAGTTTCGCCATAAAAGGCAATGCATTTGAACTCGCTATTGCCGTTGTTATCGGCACTGCTTTTACGGCAATAGTTAATTCACTTGTTGCGGATATCATTACGCCAGTAATAGCGTATCTCACGGGGAGTGTAGATCTTAAAAGCCTCTCAGCCACAGTCCGGCCAGATCTCGTCATCAAATACGGCACATTTCTCCAAGCAATTTTCAATTTTCTCTTGATTTCCCTCTCTATATTTATTTTCTTTAAAATTATTTCAGGAGCTCGTAAACGCATATTTAGGGAAGGGGAACAGGCAATTCCTGCCCATGAAAAGCCCGCACAAGAGCGACTACTTGAGGAAATTCGCGATTTGCTCAAAGAGAAGAACTAGCCCCTCGCATGTCTCGGGATTCTGATGATAGCGTTCGGATTTAGTAGCTTGTTCAGAAGGTCCATCTGAGATAGTCTTTCCATATGTCTGATGAAACAAAAGTTACTCCTTCAACGTCCGCATTTAATCTAACGCCCTCAGTTGCCATTCTGTTATCTGGTGTGTTCATTGCAGGAGCAATTATTTTTGTAAATTACAATCCACCTTCGCCGGCCGTTCTTGGCAATTCAAACGATCCACAAAATCTTCCGACGAATGCCAATGTGCCGCCAGTGAGCGAGACTGATCATATTCGAGGACCGCGCACTGCTCCCATTGTCTTGGTCGAGTACTCTGACTTCCAGTGTCCGTATTGCAGAATCGTACACGCGACACTTAAGAGACTTGTGGACGAAAGCAATGGCGAAGTTGCTTGGGTACTGCGTAATTTTCCCCTTGAAAGTATTCATCCCGAAGCACGTCCTTCAGCACTGGCCGCCGAATGTATTGCGGAGCAGCTGGGTGATGACGGATTCTGGAAGTTTGCTGATGCGATCTTTGCTGACCAGAGTAAAATGTCGTCAGCATATTATGTGCAGCTCGCAAAACAATTTGGTGCTAATGAAGCGACATTCAATGCCTGTGTGGCGAGCGAGAAGCATGCCGCTAGGATAGATAAGGAAGCGCTTGATGCTCAACAAAACGGAGGAACAGGAACGCCATTTACTGTTATTATTGGAGGAGATATTCAAGTGCCGATTTCAGGCGCGCTTCCGTATGAACAGTTTGCGTCTGTAATTAAAGCGATCAAAGAACGTCAATAAGGGCATAGCAATTATTAAAAGCCTATAATTTTTATATATGGGAGGGCTATTTGAAGGAGTGTGGGGTGAGCGCATGAGAATTGCAGCGTTTGTAATCGCAATATTTCTTGGGCTGTTTCTTTTGTTTCAAGCGATAGCGAGTGCGATGCAGCTGCGCTATATCGGTGCAGGCGTCATGCCTGCAAACACGATTACGGTTTCTGGTTATGGCGAATCGTTTAATGTTCCTGACATAGCAACGTTTACGTTTTCTGTAGTATCTGAAAAATCTACCGTGGCCGCAGCCCAGGACGAGGCGACAAAAAAAGTTAATGAAATCACGAAATATCTTAAAGATTCTGGTGTAGAAGAAAAAGATATCAAAACAAGCAACTACTCTGTATATCCGCAGTATGATTATCAGAATCAAGTATGTCCTGCGCCGCGCGAGGGGGTAGTGTTTCCTTGTCAGCCGGGCAGGCAGATATTGCGCGGATATGAAGTACGGCAGTCAACTACTGTTAAGGTTCGCGATACCGCTAAGGCAGGCGACTTGCTCACAGGCGTAGGCGGAAAGGGAGCAACGGAAGTATCAGGTCTCAACTTCACGTTTGATGATCCTGAAAAAGGTCAGACCGAGGCGCGTGACATGGCAATCGCAAATGCAAAAGAAAAGGCCGAAGTTCTTGCGCGATCGCTCGGTGTTTCGCTTGTACGGGTAGTCTCGTTTAATGAAAGCGGTTATCCAGGACCAATACCGTACTATGCAAAAGATACGGCACTTCAAATGGGCATGGGAGGCGCTGCAAATGAGCGCGCAGTTGCGCCGACGATCTCGACAGGTGAAAACCAAGTTACATCTAACGTCTCGGTTACCTACGAAATCCGCTAAACTTGACTAAGTTCTCGGAATAGAGTACTCTAAGAAAAAGCCCCTGCGGGGGTTTTTTCTTAAGAGTCAAAATATGTTGCAATACATTAAAGATGTCAGAGGAGAGCTAAGGCACGTTTCATGGCCTACCCGCGCGCAGGCAATTATGTATACGATCGTGGTTATTGCGGTGTCGCTGGCAACGGCGGTGTACTTGGGGTTGTGGGATTATATTTTCACAGCGTTTATTCAACGCATCATTTAAGTCATGGCAAAGCAAGACACAAGTTTAGGAAGAGCTTGGTATGCAATTCATACCTACGCAGGATATGAAAACGCGGTGGCGCGTAATTTGCGTCAGCGTATTGAGTCGCTTGGACTTCAGGACAAAATTTTCAATGTAGTAGTACCAACAGAGCACACCGTCAAAATTAAAGGCGGTCGCAGAGTAGAAGAGGAGGAAAAAGTATATCCAGGCTATGTGCTTGTCGATATGATCGTTGACGATCAGTCATGGTATGTCGTGCGCAACACACCGCGCGTTACCGGATTCGTAGGCTCTGGCGTTAACCCGGTTCCACTAAAGCAATCTGAAGTTGATGAGCTCCTTGGGCGAATGCAAGCTACGGCCGGCTCAGTTAAGCACGCTATCGATCTCTCTATCGGCGATGCAGTTGTCATCGTTGATGGCCCTTTTAAAGATCTCGACGGCAAAGTCGGCGAGGTGGATGAAAGTCGCGGCAAAGTGAAAGTACTTGTGGCGATGTTTGGACGTGAGACGCCGGTAGAACTCGACTTTTTGCAGGTCAAAAGAATTTAAGGAGCGAAGCAACTATAAATTCTAAGTTGCCGCAATCGGCGCAAAAGAATTTAATGAGCATAGCGAATATAAATTCTAAGATGCCGCACTCTGGCGGCGAAAAAGGATTTAAGGTAATATCGAAATTCAAATTATGGCAAAGAAAGTAGTTAAAAAAATCAAGATTATTGCTCAAGGCGGCGCTGCGGCCATGACTCCAGCAATGGGTCAGGTATTGGGTCCTGCGGGCATTAACATCGGCGAATTCATTAAGAAATTTAATGATGCCAGCAAAGAGATGAAGGGTGATATGGTTCCAGCTGAAATTTCTGTATACGAAGATCGCTCATACAATTTTATTCTTAAAACGCCTCCGGTTTCCTCTCTTATTCTCAAAGCACTCAAAAAAGAGAAGGGAAGTGGCAAGCCAAATACCGAGAAGATCGGCACGCTTACCAAAGCACAAGTAAAAGAAATTGCTGAAAAGAAAATGCCTGACCTTAATGCGCACACTATTGAGGAGGCGATGAAAGTGGTTGCGGGTTCTGCTCGCTCAATGGGCGTCGACGTAAAGTAATAGTTGCGTCTTGCGTTTTGGCTGCACACCCAATAGGGTATAGGAGGTACCTGTTCTTGGGAGGGATAGATGCAGCTGGTGTACCAACCCGTTCCTGAGCGTAAGGCGAAGGATAATCTTTCAATACAGTTTTTTAAAGCGGCGCTTGAAACCGAGACAGCGTGGAATATACCACTTATTACGGTGAGAAAGGCGCTTGAGCTGGAAAAATCTCAATCGTTTGGGTTTGTGGTTGTGCTTGAGGATGGCGATGTCGAAATGGGTCTCGCTTTGGCTCGCTGGGCCAGGGAGGAATACCCATTTGTTGTCTACGCGAGGCACGAAGAAAAAGTTTCGCCCATCATGTGGCAGATGCTCCCCTCGGGAGCCATAGTCATTGATAGCGATATGCTAGCGGCAGCGCAAAAACTATGGGAGCTACTTAAGCAGCGAATCAGCGACCTTAACTTCGACAATGCGCGAAGGAAATCGCTTGAGCTGCAGAACCTGCCCGGCAAGAAAAAATCTTACGCATAAAGTGCAAAAAATTGCCCCGCGACCGTAAAAAGTCGCGGGGTTTGATGTTTTACACGATCATCTTCGCTGGAATTGTTGGGTGACTTTGATAATTCAACAGTTTGATATCGTCC
The DNA here is from genome assembly GCA_035628495.1 of Minisyncoccota bacterium. Taxonomy (GTDB): domain Bacteria; phylum Patescibacteriota; class Minisyncoccia; order Phycocordibacterales; family SBAW01; genus GWA1-54-10. Next base: position 2,051 of record DASPJS010000074.1, on the reverse strand, counting down.
ATCGTGAAGTCGTCGATATCTTTCACAGCTGGATTTAGCCAAAGTTGTGGGAGCGGCAGCGGTTCTCGGGAGAGCTGCTCCTTCACTGCATCGAAATGTTCGTGATAGATGTGGGCATCGTTAAATGTGATCACGCACTCATGAGCAATTGTGCCGGTAACTTGCGCTACCAAATGTAGAAGCAGCGAGTACGACGCAATGTTAAACGGAACTCCTAGGAACATGTCGCAGCTGCGCTGAATCATGTGAAGAGACAGTTTTCCGTCTGCCACAAAGAATTGGAAGAGCATGTGGCAAGGTGGAAGTGCCATCTGGTCAATCTCACCTGGATTCCAAGCCGTCACAATAATTCGCCGATCAGACGGAGTTTTTTTGATTTTTTCAACAGCTTCTCGCAGCTGATCTATTTCACGACCGTCAGTCGTACGCCACGTGCGCCATTGCACACCGTAGATTCTTCCGAGATCGCCATCGAACTTTGCCTTAGGCTTCCAATAGTTCGAGTGAGCATTGTCGGTCCAAATTGTCTTTTTGCTTCCTGTTAGTTCTTTGAGCCGGTTATCGTCGTTGCTGCCTTCGATGAACCACAGAAGCTCAGCCTTCATTTGCTTGAAGGCGAGTTTTTTTGTTGTGACAGCCGGGAAGCCGTCGGCCATATTGAAGCGCATCGGAATCGCAAAAAGAGCGCGTGTTGTTGCGTTGCGGCCCACTCTATCGACCCCTTCGCGCATGATGCGTTCAAGAACGTCGTTGTAGATTTTCATCCGCTTTCCTTTCTGTTATGCGTGGTGCGTCTCATCGCACGGTATCTTGTATGGTGAGCAGGGTCAATATTTCTTTTTGTGATCAATTGTGGCACTATCCCTTGTGGATTTCTGATTCCTCAAAATGAAAGGTAATCCTCATGGTCATGCCGTATCAGCATTTGCACGACGCCGTATTTGGGCGCGTGCCCATACTGCGTACGACTACGAACGAATATCCGATTGGTGAAGATCAAGTTCAGCCAGCATCGATCGACTTTCGGCTAGGGCAGAGAGCATTCGCAATGTTTTCGGCAGCTTTGCCGCACGGAGAAACGGTTCAGGAACTCATCGAAAAATACAAGAGGTTTGGGTTTGAACTGCGTGAAGAGAATATTCTCGAGCGCGGACGAACCTATCTTGTGCAGCTGTTTGAAGAATGCTCGCTTCCAGAGGGCGTGTACATTCAGTTTTCTCCTAAGAGTTCCACAGGGCGTTGCGATGTATTTGTACGTGTACTTTCAGACAAGTATTCGCACTATGATCGTACGCCGCGCGGGTATCAGGGAAAGCTCTACCTTGAAATCACGCCGATGTCGTTTGATGTCCATGTGAAATCGGGACTTGCGCTTGTGCAGGGGCGATTCAAAACACCACGCACACGTCGGCTTGAACCTGAAGAGCTTGTCCATCTTCACACAAAAGAAGGCATCATCTTCAATAGGAGCGGTGAGCCGCTTGGACATTCAAGTCTCAATATTTCCCATGGCAATGTGTATTTTCATGCGGATCTCGATCGAGATATTGTTGGATTTGCGGCGAAGGGTACGATTGCAAAAGTCCTCGACATGAGAGAAAAGGACAAGCATCGCACTGAAGAATTCTGGGAACCGATTCGACGTCCTGCCGACGGTAATCTCATTCTTGAGCCTGGACGATTTTATCTTCTGGCAACAAAAGAGCGAGTGCGCATTCCAAACATCTGCTGCGGAGAATTACTTTCCTTTGACATCACAACCGGAGAGTTCCGTGTTCACTATGCAGGATTCTTCGACAACGGATTCGGAGGGGAGAGTGGCACAAACGGCGTGCTTGAAGTGCGCGTGCGCGATGTGCCGTTCCGCGTAGTCGATGGACAGCCTATTTGCGCAATGGTGTTTGAGGAAACGTTTGAAGTTCCTTCAGTGCTCTATGGCAAGAATAGTCATTACATGAAGCCTGGCCCGTCGCTCTCAAAGCATTTTGTTGATCGCTACGAGGCGTGGGAGAAGGCATGAGTTGGAGCCTGCTGTGCATTTGTTGCAGCAG
>DASPJS010000073.1:0-2405 GCA_035628495.1 Minisyncoccota bacterium | reverse complement strand
GGCGGGTATCATATGGCCTTCTTTATTGGCGCTGTATTTGCGGTTTTTGCGGCACTTGTCGCGATTGCATTCCTACGCGAGGAAAAAGGAAATCCTCTCGCTACGACGGCACACTAGATTACCCCTTTTGCATCATTGTAATAATTACATACAATGGTCGTTACAACAGTCATGAGCGAGCCTTCCCCTGCCCTCGAGAATTCCCCTATAGAGAGCGCCCGTGAGGACGCGCTTATTCCCTACCCGGAGCTTGGTGCAGTAGACATCTGCACGGGTGCAGACCCATACGTGTTTCAGTATGAAGGAAAGTGGCGCCTCCTTATGCAAGAAGATATTCGCCCCGATCCTCACGTTCACACCGGCATTGATGGGTATACAATTCGCAGTGCTGATCGAATAGAAGATTTGCCGCACAGCACTCCCGTACCACTCACAGTAGCGACACGAAGAGAAGATTTGAAACAAGTATGGGCAGGAGAAATTCATTTCGACAATCATCTCTACGTTGCCGTATCAAATGGTGACAATAGAACGCACCGCACGCACATTTTCAAAACAGAGGGCGGTGTAGAGGGACCATGGAAAGATATTGGGCCGCTTACGATTCCTTCAGAAGACGATCGCTGGGCAATAGATATTACCGCAATTAAAATCCCACACGGCGAAGAAGGAGAGCGCTACGCCGTGTGGTCGGGGTGGGAGGAACCGAGCGACGCTGTTGCGGAAACCGATATTCCAACGCAACACATTTATATTGCAAAGTGGCTCTCCCCTACAGAAATTGGCCGCCGGCACCTGATCGCAAGTCCCAATGAAGATTGGACTAGAACTGTTGCGCCTATTTTAGAAGGCCCGCAAGAACTTGTGATTGACGGCGAATTTAAAGGACTCCTCATTACCGGAAACGCGAGCTGGACCGAGCACTACGCAACGCGCATTTTGAAATATGCCGGCGGCGACCCCCTCTCTCCAAGTTCATGGTCAATGTGTTCACAGCCGCTATTTAATGACGGCTACGGTATCGGACACGGCATTATTGTTCAAGATGGAGAGACGCTCTACTATATCGGGCATCGCAAAACACGTCGCACACACGGTTGGGAAGATCGAAAAGTTTTTTATACTAAGCTCGACAAAGAAAAATTGCTTGCGTGCCTAGAAGCTAAACCTTCTGCAGCATAAAAGAAAGGAGCCTGCGGTATCGCGGGCTCAATTCTTTATTACTCATAAATTTTTACCTATGTGCTCGTGTATGCGCACCGAGATTTGGAATTTTCTGGCCACGTACTTGTCCTAGAGTGTTGAGGTGTCGTTGTGCGACGAGCGGCATCTGATCCATGAGCCATGCTGCCATGCGCTCTTCGTCGCGCATGATTGTCTCGCACATCGCAACTGTGTCGTGATCGCCGAGCGCCTGCGCCGCAGCCATTATTGTGTGGTAACTTGCAATTTCTACATGCTCTGCACTGTATGAGCTGAGAACATTTTTTACATGCTTATCTTCAAACATGCTCAGCGTCATGCCTTTCGCTGCCGCTCCCATTTGGCTCAGTATATCTTTGCCTTGTGATATATCTCCGCCTAAGCGCTCTACGCAACCACGCACCATTTCTGCATGGCGCCGCGTTTCCTCAAGGTGCTCCTTGATGCGCTCTTGCATCAGGGGCTGCCCCTCCGTATCTTCGACCTGCCTTTCTAGCACCTTAATGAGGCCCTCCTCCATGGCATGAGCATCATTGAGCCAAGCAATATAGGTATCCTTTTGCTTTTCGTTTGCTGTTAGCATAACGGATTAAGTCTAAATAAAAAGACGTAAATATGAGGTGAATAAGCGGCACAATACTGGAGCGCCGCTAACACGAAGATTTCACACACGTGCACATATACTTTATATAGAGAGTGCATCTGGGCGTTTCTTTAAGGGAGGCTACTCTCGAAATAAAAAGAAACTACCGGGATTAACTAAAAAGTAGCAGCCGTCAGCCTGGTGACGGCATTTTCTTTGGCTATTATTTTCCCGAACCAAATGAACAAAAAATAACCTGCGCTTCATAGGCGCGCAACACTAAAACAGTAAAATACCCCGGCCCGCAAAATAGCTGATGAGTGTCACGATGGTTATATTTGCTGCAAGCAAAACAGGAGCAACCCGCAGATAGGAAATCGAGGAGAGCGCTAGTGCAGCGATAAGAATGTCATCGGGAAATGGCGTTAGCCCAGAATATACAAACACAACGATCCACACTGCCCACAGCGGCAGCTTCTTTATGATTTTTGTAAGTTCTTCGATTCTTCTCTCCCAACGGTCAGGAAGCGCACGTTTTCCATGCAAGACTAAAAAATAGAATATGGAGTTACTCAAAAAAGCGCCGCTCCCTCCTGCAAGCCCAAGTATGAGTGGCACG
>DASPJS010000072.1:0-18251 GCA_035628495.1 Minisyncoccota bacterium | reverse complement strand
AATACCACCTGAAATTGCGGGATGTTAAAGACTACAATTCCAATAAGCATTGCCGCCGCTATGAGTGCCGGATAAAACACTTTCCATCCCGAAAGCAGCCACAGTGCGACGATTACCTCTACAATTCCGAATGCATAGAGGAGAATTTCATCGGGAACTATGCCGCGCGTGAACGGCGGGAAATACCCAATCCATGAATTTGGATCGCTAAGCGCATTTATGGGCGGATAGAGAAACGCAATCGCAATCCCAATGCGCAATATAATTTGAGCGATTTTGACGCTGCGCATTATTCTTCAACTATAACCGTGCCGAACTGAGTCGCGTTTGAGTGATTGTGATAATTCCACGAACCTGCTTTGTCGAATCTGAAACTGTAAGAATTACCGTTTTCACACTGGTCAAACGAAGTGTCTGTCGCGTCATCGCAGTGCTGCTGAAGACTGGTACCGGAGTATACCGTGTGCGTTGGGTGCTGAGCAGATGCTACCCACATCTGGCCGCTTGAAGAATTTCTAAACGTGACCGTGCCCCCCTTCCTGATTGTTACTGATCGCGGAGAGAAACCATTTGCACCGAGTGTAACTGTTGCGGTTGCTGGCGCATCGCTACCTGTACCAACTCCGACACCCGCGCCTACATCAACACCTGCACCCGTTCCAGTACCAGTTCCTGTTCCCGTGCCAGTACCAGTACCGGTATTGTTTGTCGTAGTACCAGTGTTGGTGTCGACATTTATGTTAGTATCGCCGCCCGGCGCCCCCGGCGCGTAATTGGTATAGATAAACCAACCTGCTCCAAGCACGATCAAGACTCCAATGACTGCAATGAGTGATTTCATAACTATTCCCTTAATTTATTAATATGGGCCAAAGGCCCTAGCCAATTTCCCCTGCTACTACTCCATCTATATATCCATAAGCTCGCGTGAGAAACAAGTGAAGCAAAATGTGGAAAAGAAAATCGCCCGCGGCTGCCTAGCCGCGGGCGGGATTGTGAACTATCTCCTGGGTTTTATGAAGACGAGACGAGTTTCGTAGCGATTCTCATAGCATCTGAGATCTTCCGAATCCAGCTCACGCAAGTGCAAGTGAAGATTAGCGAGATAGTAGTCACGAGTGAGAATGAACGCCGTGAGTTCACCCGACCCTTCATTACCTCTGCTGATAGGAAGGATTAGGTGCTCCTCCCTAGGCTGGTCGACATAGTCAAGCCGTAAGGCCGGGGCCACTTCCTCCGGACAAAACTCAAGCTGTTTTATCTTCGTGTACTGAAGTACAGTATCGTAAAGTTTGCCTACTCCACTGATTTCAGTGGAGCGACAAACTACAAGATCCAACACAATTATTCCCGTGGAGCACACAAATTCGGATTTGTTGAGAAAATTTGCCGCTGAGTCTGACACTCGGAAATGAGCGTCCGTTAGTGTTTGAAGATACCTACTGCCCGTTTTTCGTCCGCCTATTGTTATCGGTCTCCATTTTCTGGGGTCGGCAAGAGAAACCACTTTTTCCATTGGGTGACTCCCTTCAAAGTGTGAACAAACCCGCAACACTACATCATATTTATGTACTCACTGCAACTCCTTAACAAAAAGAAAGCCCGCAGGTGTGCTGCGGGAGACTCATGCCCTGTTTTTATAAGTGACCAGGGCCTAAATTATTTGGATGCTGGCCTGAACCCTCTTCACATTTTTTGCCCGTGTTCGGGTCAATATGCTCGACCATCTTGTACATTTTGCTGAGCGGCGTATTAAGCGGAAGTCCAAAATGACGCTCACGAGGAGAAACCGCTTGTAGCTTCACTTTTGTATTGCCGCAATACTGACATTTTGTCGTCAAACAATTTTCTTCCTTCGAGAAATCAGGGCCAAGAAAAATGCCTTGCGTTACTCGCATTTGTACCTCCGCATCGACGTTGAAAAGTTCCAGTTGCTAAGTAGACCAGATTGCGAACTTATGCGCAACTCACGCCTGTCCTACAATCCATTCTGCAGTGTGTCCCAAATTCTTTGATCTTCTCCGCCGTCGAATTTGAATATCGCAACACCTCGAAGCCCTAATTTTTTTGCGATTGCCATTTTTTGCGCGACCGCTATCGCGTCGCTCCACCATACAATGTTAAAAGGCTGTTGTGCCGCAACTGCAGGCCCCACCGCTTGAGATTCGACTGGCACACCTACCACTGAAGGCGTTGTTTGTTGAACGGGAATGTATGAAAAGGACATTTCTCCCGCGCGATTGCGCGATGGCACGACACCATACTGGGCAGCCAGATCAAGCGCGTATTTTTGATTAAATGCCCATTTTCTTTCGTATCGATATCCAGACACTGAGAGCGGCGTAACGCCATATTCATAACCATAGGTTGGAATTCCGAGTACTAATTTTCTTTTTGAAATTGTTTTTGCCGCAAGCTTCATTACTTTCTCAACCCACGCGGCATCAGCGACCGGAACATATGGGCCGCCCAACGCATTGAGCTTCACATCGATAGAACCCTGGTCATACGCCATTATCTGCACACGATCACAGTATTTATTTATCTGCACAAAATCATTTGCATAGATGCCAGCATTCTGGGGTGGTGTGCCCTCGTAGCGAGAATCTAGCGGAGTTCGAGATTCGATCGTGCAGTAGACCCATTTGTTTCCCATGCGCTGATAAAGCCCCTTGAGGAATAGTGAGAAGTACGGCTTTGTTTCTGCGAGCTTAGCTTCAAAATCGATGTCGATGCCGTCAAATCCTTCGCGCTTCACGAGTGCTGCGATTTCATCTTCAAGCGCGATTCGCGTCCTAGAGTTAGAAAGAATTCTGTGTAGCAGCTCACCATTACCAGACATGATAGTGGGTATAACGCGCACTTTTTTCTTCTTCGCCTCCGCAATGAGCGTCTTCCACGGTTCATCTGCTATTCCCATCGCGTCGTTGAGTATTCCGTCTTCGGTAAAGGTGTAGCCGAACGGATGAATAGTAGTTACGTAGTCGAGACGCCCTATAACGTCTGCAGTACCTTCAACTTCTCTCCAGTATGGAATCCAGCCAGATACTTCCATTGTGGCTTTTACTGGAGCAGCGTCGACAACCGTAGGTATTAAAAAAGCAGCGCCGAACAAGAATAGGAAAACACGCTGTTTCATATGCATATAGTATAGCTGACGCACTCCAGTCGCGCTTATTACCGCGCTATACGCCCCATACGCGGCGGACTCGACCAGAAAATAACGTCGCCCACGCAAAGAGCACGAGCGTGCCGAACAGTACAAGGAGTACCTTTCGTTGCATAAAGATTTATTCTAAAACGGGATTTTAGGATTGCTCGCGGACAATCGGAACAAAATTGCCGCCGCGCGTAGAACCGCTCGCAATATCTCCTTTTTTGAGAACAAGTTGTTCGTTTTCTTTAAAGATGCCGAGCTCAACTCCTGCTTCGCCCGAACGACACACAACCGCTGAGAGCTCCCCTGAAAGGAGCGCCTGATTTTTTCCATCTATAATTTCGCAGTTCCCTGGATAAGTGCCGAGCGGCATCACGACGTCAGCGATTTGAAGATTTACCGTCGTACGTGGTCCTGGAGCTGCCGGATCTGGAAGCGCCGGAACAAGTGACCAAGTAAACTGCTCGCGAAGCGTCTGATCAACGAGCGATTGCGAGCGAACCGAGTTGTAGCCAAACCACGCTACGAGACCCACAACAACTAGAAGAATAATACCAATCCAAACTCCCGAGTAACCCTTTTTTGACTCGTAATTTTCTGCATGCGTATTCGTTTCGTCTGCCATAAACGCATTTTAGCACAAAGGGCCCGTCTCCGGACCCCCTGTGCTTTGCTGCTGATACAGCCCCTGGTTTCCCTTATTTTCTCAGGATGGCTTGCCCTTAGGCATATCTTCTCGCGCCCTTTCCGGGTTGTTCGCGAAGTTGCCGGGGTTATTTTTCATTGTTCCATCCTGATTCTTGTTTTGGTTTTTTCTTTTTAGGAGCGAGTCGCCGTGCGGCGATCTGTTATCGTTCCCCTGTGGTATGTCTGATCTTTGGCCTTGCTGGTCTTGATTGCGATCAACGTTATTTTGCATTACGTTTCGACTATCTATTTTTATTTAGACGAGTAATGTTGGCCTCGACCAAATCAATTCTAAAAAAATTACGCTGAAGGACCGGTTAAGAAAAAATTCCTTTACACTCTCCCGTCATTCTCAGAATATTTAGATGCTCCAAAAAGCCACGCGTATATTCCCACGAGTAACAATAATGCGATTGCAATAAAACCAATGCCGGAGATTGCGTCCATACAAGCCCAGTATGAAGGAGGCCGTGTAAATTATTTATGAAGTCTGAACGGGGGTGATCTTGTCGCCCAAAACCGAGAGAAAATGTTCTCTGCGATCTTCAAATCCTATTTCATAGAAGTGCTTAAGCGGGTGGCACTCTGTCGTAAATTCGTAGTGACCTCGTACCTCCCCGTCTTCAAAAATCCTCAAGTGGTATTGATATTTAAAATTTTCTACATATCTAAGACTTACAACCTCGCCATCATCTTCCCATGCAACGAAGTGGTTGCCGTAGCCCTTGGATAAAAGATGCTCAATCACTCCCTCGACAGTCTCGTTCGGAGCAATAGTGCCAAGTAAGTATCGCTGGCGTGCACCAAACCGTTCTACTTTTTTAGTAATTGATACTAATCGCAATTTGATAGCGAGATCACGGAAGAAAGGGTGATACGGAGTATACACCCGCCATATGTAGTACTTTACCCGATTGATAAGTTCGTCAGGAAATACCATATGAGCATGAGGTAGGCTATTACGTAGCTCTTTGTGGGACGCTGTACCGTTATGCATATGAAAACAATACTCTAACAAAGGATATTTTACCAAAGGGTATGGATTTGAGACAATAGACTGGTGAACGTGCTAATTGTCTTGGTTCTTGCACTTTTCGCACTTCCATTTACCTGGATCGAGGACGCGGTCAGCAAGATCTCAATAGAAATTCCTGCCAACAGTGCCGAAGTGGGTAGTGTGGCATTTCCCCTTGCAACTACATCAAAAAAAGTTGCCACGAAACTCGCTGAAAATACGACACAAAAACCTGCCCCTTCCAAAAAAACAAAAAAACTTGCACAAACCGACCTGTCTCCCTCTCCATCCACACAGTCGCCTCCAACAACGCAAGAATCAGCGCCCCCTTCCCCAACTCATGCAACAGCACCGCGCCAGGAGGCACAGGACTTCAGAACACTCGTCGAATATTATATTTTTGAGAAGACGAATATCGAGCGCGCAAAACATGAACTCTCTGCACTTGCCCCTGACCCGAAGCTCACTGACATTGCGCGCAGCCACAGCAAAGACATGCTCACAAATAATTACTTTGACCATGAAGACCCACAAGGCTGTAGCGCTTCATGTCGCGCGAAAAATGCGAGCTACACATACTGGAGCATTGGAGAAAATATTTACATGATGAAGGGATATAATTTGAGTGCGGAAGCGACCGCGCAGAGAATAGTTGATGGCTGGATGAACAGTCCTGGTCACCGTGCAAATATTTTGCGCGATTCGTACACCCACAGCGGCATTGGCGTGGTAGCGGAAGGTCGAAGTGTGTACGCAACGGCGATGTATTCTAAGCCCCGATAGTGTACACTCGAGCTCGTGGCACAACTAAAAACAAAAAAGAATAAAGGGAGTGTCGCAAAATATATTGCGTCTATCCCTGATGCACAAAAAAGAGAGGACGCCAAAGAATTGGTAAAGATTTTTAGCCAGGTAACAAAAGAAAAAGCCACAATGTGGGGTACTAGTATCGTCGGCTTTGGTGAGTATCACTATAAATCAGATAGATCGAGGCAAGAGGGCGATTGGCCTAGGACAGGTTTTTCAGCGAGAAAACAAAACCTCTCCATATATGTCATGCCTGGGTTCAAAAGGTACGGCTCAATACTTAAAAAATTAGGCCCTCACACTACAAGTGTCGGATGCTTGTATGTCAAACGTCTCGAAGACATAGATATTTCAACGCTAAAAACACTGATCAAGGAGTCGCTCAAAGATATGCGCAAGAAATACGGTCCGTAATTTGCTAAGGTAGAAATACTGGATGCAAATTAGATTAATTCGCATAGCAATAATCCTCCTGATTCCTATAGTACTGTTTTCTGCTTATTACACGTGGGGATACAGCCGCGATGTCGTACCTGAGCCGCTAATGCAGGCAAGCGCTATTACTTCGGTGCAGGAATTTGTTGATACGACAGATCCTAATGATCTCGTTCCCGATCTTGTCCCCCTCCCTGCTCGCGACCTCAAAGTTCAAAAAGATGACGAAGGAAAAATTTTGCTCTATTTCTCAACAACGTACTACAACCAAGGCCGGGGACCAATTGAGCTTCGCGTTGATGATCCGGAAACAGATGTACATAGAGACGTGAATCGCACGGTGACGCAGCGCATTCACCAAAAAGATGGCGGATACCGGGATGACCCAGTAGGAACTTTTGAATGGCATCAGGAACATCTCCACTATCACTTCAAAGCGTTCGTTGAATTCGATCTTCAGGCGGTAGATGCGCCGAACCATGAAGACTTGGCAGGAAGCAGAATAAAATCGACTTTTTGCTTGCGGGATGTGAGCCGTGTTGACCTCGATCTTCCTAATCGCGAAGAAGAAGCGCAATTCGACAGTTGCAGCAAAAAACTACAAGGTGTCTCTGTCGGCTGGGGCGACACGTACTACTGGGATTATCCAGCGCAGAATATCGACGTATCTTCGCTCAATTCTGGCGTTTACCGCTTCGTGACCCGTGCCAACCCAGAAGTGCGACTTGAGGAAATTAATTACGAAAACAATATCAGCAGTGTAGTATTTAAACTCGACATGGAGAACCTCACAGTTGAAGTTCTTGAGGAAACCCCTAGAATAACCCCCGAGGTTGAGCATTTGCATCTGGAGGATCCGTTTGGCATGTAATTACCGCATATGAAAAATATAATCCTGGCAATCGGTACAATCATCGTGGTAGCCCTTGTCGCCTATGTATTTTTCGATAAAGAAGCTATGCCGACACCAAATCCACAAAATAATACAAACACTATTCCTCCTATTTCTATAATTGCCGAGGGGCTCGAGATCCCATGGGACATCGCGTTTGTCGATGGAGGGTATCTGGTAACACAGCGAACCGGAAGCGTTGTAGCGATAGATAAAGACGGCAACAAGCGAGAAATTCAAATACAAGGCGTTAAGAGAACCGGCGAAGGAGGTCTTTTGGGAATAGTGCTACATCCCGACTTTGAGACAAACCGCTTGCTTTACCTTTACATGACCGCGCCTGGCCGCACTAATGAAACTGAAAACCGCGTTGTTAGATTTAAATACGAAAATGGAACGCTCACCGATGATGGGGTGATCATCAATAATATTCCTGGAGCGATTTATCACGACGGAGGAAGAATGGAATTCGGCCCTGACGGTATGCTTTACGTGACAACGGGTGACGCAACGCGCGATGTCATTGCACAAAATAAGAATTCTCTGGGCGGCAAAATTCTGCGTCTCGAGGACGACGGCAAAATCCCCGCCGACAATCCATTTGGCACTGCCGTGTGGTCCTACGGCCACCGCAATCCACAAGGCTTAGCATGGGACTCGCAGGGCCAGCTTTGGGAGACCGAACACGGCCGCTCCGGAGTTCGATCAGGAATGGATGAAATAAATCTCATTGAAAAAGGTGCGAACTACGGATGGCCTGACATTGAGGGAGACGAGACAAAAGCAGGTATGGAAACACCAGCGCTCCACTCTGGCCCGGACGATACCTGGGCTCCAGCGAGTGCCGCGATAATCGGTAACCGACTATTTTTCGGCGGCCTACTCGGCGAAGCTCTGTACGAAGTAACAATTTCAGGAAATTCCGTAACCAATCTTAAAGAGCATTTCAAAGGAGAGTACGGAAGAATCCGCACCGTGCGTGTTGGCCCGGACGGCATGCTCTATATCACAACAAGCAATCGCGACGGCCGCGGTTCACCAAACACTGGAGACGATAAGGTAATCCGTGTAAATCCGGAAAGGCTATAGTTTACTCAACTAGTTTAGCCAATTTGTTGAAGCTCGAGGAAAATCCTTGATTATGCATCTCTTTACTTTCTTCACTAGGAAGATCAGTGTGAGTTAGGGTCATTTCTGTTTTCCCGCCGATGTCTTTGAAATCGACCGTGACTGTGGTTTCTGGTCCTTCATTCTTTGGCGTTACCCATTGCCAAGTCATAACGAGCTTGTTAGGACGATCAAGCTTTTTAAATATTCCGCGCAACGGATGCTTTTCACCTTTAGGTCCATTCATAGTGAGATGATACGTACCTCCCTCCTCCACACTCATCTCATGAATATCGTTAGTAAATCCTTCGGGTCCGTACCATACCGCTACCTGTTTGGGATCTATCCATGCATCAAATACATCCTCGGGAGAGGCGTCAAATGTTCTTTTAATTACGAGTGTTGCCATATGCAATTATTTGTTTTTTTTACGATTGATAAGATGTTTCTCTAGCCGATCAAAACTTCGCTCCCAGTATATTTTCTGCGTTAAGAGCCAAGAATTCAAAGCATCGAAGGCTTCGGAATTTATTCTGCAGTACTGTACTCTTCCTTCTTTACGACACACTAGTATTCCTGCTTCTTCTAATATTTTTGTGTGTTTAAGTGCCCCAGGAAGCGATATGCGCAGGGGTTTAGCCATTTGCGATATCGACTGTGGACCTTTTTGTGAGAGCCGCTCGACCATACGTACTCGTGCCGGTGTGCCTAGCGCCCTAAACAACTCCTCTGACCTATACTTAACCATGTGGTTAAGTATACTAAATGGCATATGGAGGTCAAGTAGATCTTACTTCTGTGGATGCACTGGTCGAATTTTCTCAACAATCACGAACCGCTCGTCGTCTTTACTACAATTAACACTACGATAAAAGAGAGGGTCAGCTAGGATTTTTTCATGTGATACGAGCGTACCACTTTCACTGCGTTTTCCAAACGACCATTACCCAGCAGTTACCGCAAACGCAAGCGCAATGATGCCCACAATTGCAATCAGAATGCCCCACATCTGGTGTCGTTTGATTTTTTCGCGGTTGTAGAAGAGTCCCAACATCGCCGCAAGCGCAATATACGCTTCGCTAACGGTGACGGCAATTGAGATTGGAATAAATGTCGTGGCAGTCGCAAATGAAATCCATGCAAAATTTTCGAGAATAACAATACTTCCTATGAGCGGAGTGTATCGTTTAAGAGCTTTGAGTGTATTTCTCGTCTCGCCTTGCGCTATTAGAAGCACAGCGGCCGCGAGTGCAACAAGCGAGTGAATATACCAAATAGTGAGTAGAGGAGATATTTGTTGACTTGAAATACCAACAAGATAATTGGTAACAGCCATGCATATCGCACCAAGGGCAGCGAGAAGCACACCTTTTTCAAAAATTCTCTTGTGATAATGCAGGTGCCTGAAATCGAGCGTAACCGTGAAGACAATTCCAATGGAGATCATCACTATAAGTGCGAGCTGCTCCATAGTAAGAAACTCTTTGCCAATAATTACGCTGAGCGCAACTGTGAGCGGCAGCTCGAGTCCGGCAAGCGGCTCTACGACAGAAATTTTACCAAGCCTCAGGGCATGAGTCGTGAATAGCGACGCAAAAAATGAAATAATTCCGAGAGTGGTGAGTGCATATATGCTGCCGCTTTCGAGCACTGACAATTCGTGCGCGACAAGAGGAAATAGCCCAATACATCCTCCAAGCCCTATATAGAACAGAGTAATGAGAACGCCTGTTTTTCGAACTGCTCGCTGCGTATAGAACTCGCCAAATCCCCAACTAAAAAGAGCGGTGAGTGCAAATACGATACCGTAATACGTTTCCATTGATTATTCGAGTGCAACATTTATGCGAACGGTATCTTTTTCAGAAATGTGCTCCACTTTTCTAACATCAGTCTTTATCGCAATGAGGTATGGACCATTATTTTTCGTTGGAAATAGCGTCGTTTCCCATGACGTTTCTCCCACTTTTGCTTTTACTTTAATATATCCCCATCCTACTTTTTTTGTATGGGCAGATCTGCGTAATTCGTCAGAAATTTCTTTGTCAGCCTGAACAAAATACCAGCCGCCTGGACCTGGATACCTGACGACTTCGCCTTCAATTGTAAATGTCTTTTTCATAGTCGCCCAAGATGCGTTTCCTTAAAGCTAGTAGGCAATTTTAATCCGTAGCCAAAAAATCTATCGAAGCTTGCGTGACCAACGATGATCAAACCCGCCAGCTGAAGGATCTCTATCCCCAGCATACTCCCAGCTATATATAGAAATGCGCCAATTACTATCCAGTGTGTGATGTTATAGGTAATCGCTCCTACTTTCGCATTAACAAGATACCCAAGCATACCAACATCGGGAACAAGTATTAGCGCTGCGTACCACCACCACGCAAATGAAAGTGTCGCAAATAGGAAAATCGACAGAATAAAAAGTGCGAGATACTCAAGTTTGAGCATCAACGTCATAAATTAATTGTATCAGATCTTGGAAACGCGCATGAGATCAATAACTTTTTCGTCTGTAACTTGATCAAATTCAAGATAATGCGCTCCAACAGAACCCAAAAAATTTTCTGGAGGCTCAAGTACCACTATCTCCTGTACCTCTTTCATAATTTGCTCAATTGCATCGGGCGGCGCAACAGGAACAGCCACAATCGTTTGCTTTGGTTTTTTCCGCTTCACTGCTGCAACTGCAAGCCGCATTGTAAGTCCTGTTGCCATTCCATCGTCAATTAGAATTACTGATTTATTTTCAATGTCGGGCAACTCCTTACCTGCTCGATATATACGAGCGCGGCGAGCCGCCTCATTCTTTTGCTTTTCGGACTCCTCTTTTAACCATTTTTCTTCAACCATTGCTCGCTCAATCTCATTACACAAGAGCTCCCCCTCCTCATTAATCGCGCATATAGCATATTCGGGGCTTGTGGGGTGACCAATTTTTCGTATCGAAATTATATCAAGAGGTACGGAAAGATCGTCTGCAACTTCTCGGCCTAGTTCAACGCCTCCTCGAGGCAGTGCGAGTATTATCGTCTCATTGTCTTTATACTTACGCAGAGATTCTGCGAGTTTCGCACCGGCGTCTTTTCTATCGAGAAACATTTCTCTTTTTCACCCATATCCATTGAAGTTTACCTGAAGACGACTGAACCGCTGTCAAATTTAAGACCAAGTATCAGTCCACCCTCTTGAGTGAGATGGTAATTCGAAGAATCAGTTAAGAGTTGGGCGAACGTTGCCTCTTGAGAGCCCTCGCAATACATTTTTGTCATAAAAATGTCTCTCATGGTTATTTGATCTCCCACTACTAAATACGAACCTCCCATTTGGTTGCAGTCAGTGGTAGCGGTAAAATTACCATCTTCTGTAAAAGTAATTGTGAACGCATCGGTTTCTTTCGGTGATATTTCCCTACCGTCATTATAGAGAGCTGAAACCCAGGTCCATTTTTTTGAGGTGAGTGTGTGAGGCGAGGGTTCTCCCTGTTTTTCGCCGTAGATATAAGAGTTTAGGGCAAAAAAACCTAACCCAAGGATAATGACTCCCGCTACAACATACAAAATTATTCTGTTCATATATATGCGCCAAGCATGCTAATGAGTAAGATGCCTATAAAGTTCATTACGAATAAGAGTGGGAGCATTATCGCGAGCGGTATCTTTGAGAGTCCCATAAGCGTGAGGCCAAATTCGTCGGGAAGCGGCGATATAATAATTATGGCCCCTAGCACAGGATATAGCCACCGTAAAAACCCGAAGTGAAAATAGGAGAAAAATCTTCGGGCATGATGTTTTCTTAGGTATTTATTGAGATCGTACGCAAATATATCTCGAATAAAGAGAAACAGCACTAAGTCTCCAAACATTGCCCCTAGTCCTCCCCACAGCGCCACTGTGGTTACGGGCGCTACTTCGGAAAGTTCTGCAAGCACTATTGAGGCTGGAGCAATAGTAAAAACAGACGTGAAAAATAACCCCGCTATAAAACTGCCTAAAATGGTTTGGCCTTCAGTGTAAGAGAGTATCTGCTCAATTATTCCAAACTGAACTGCGACGATTGTAACCAAAATGCCTGCAAAAATGATTAGCAGGTCTCTGTAGAAATGGTCCAGTCGGATTTTTATTGATTTTTTCTTTAGTCGCATGAAAAATCTTCTATTGGACGACAAAATATGCAAGCGTTGCCAAGAGAAGATACGTTGTAAGCGTTACGCCACGAGATGTTGAGAAGAGCTTAAATGCTGTACCCAGCGAGCGCTTGGGAATAAATGGGTTGCCGTCGAGGTTCACTTCAGAGTGCACCTCATCCATCACTAGATGGATACCGAATCCCGCTGCCATGCCCAATGCCAGGATGAGCGAGACCATGTCATTGGCACCGAAGTATTGTGACCCCAAATACGCAAGTAACGCTGCAATACCCATTGCCGGAAGCGAATGAAAGATGCCTCGGTGATGCGTGTAACGCTTAAACACTTCCCCGAGCACAAACCATGCAAAAAACATGACTCCAAGCGGAACTCCGATAAGAAAATATATGCGGTCGGCATACGTATTAAGTGCAAAATAGATTGCGAGACCGGTAATAGCGAGAGTAACTGCGCCGAACACAAAATAAAATGGAAGTCCGGAATCGCTATCAACATCGGGTAAGAATGAACCTATTATCGTCACAGCAAAAAGAACGCCCAATAGTACTGGGTCGGTGATAAGAGCATAAAAATAAACTGTGACTACCGCTGCGACAGATGCTAGTGCGCCAACGGCCACGTGTTCGCGAAACGCCGCCATTACTTATAGTATATCGGATAAATGTACTCATGATGCTGTACAAAACAAAACCGCCCCTGAGGGGCGGCTTTGTTTAATTTGTTATTTCTCAACCTCAACTTTTACCTTAGTCTTTCGCTCGTCTTCCATCTTAGGCAGGCTAATCGAGAGAACGCCATTTTTCGCCTTCGCGACAATACCGTCCTTGTTTACACGAACCGGAAGCGCAAACTCGCGCCTGAATTCACCGTACTCGCGCTCATAACGGTATACTCTGCCCTTTTCATCATTAGATTCATTTTGTTTTTCGATCTTTCCAGAGAGCGAGAGATAATCGTCACCGACCTCGATATCTATCCGCTCTGGATCGATGCCGGGGACGTTGGCTGTTACGCGAATCTCACTATCCGTCTCGGTAACATCTACCTTCGGGAATGTGCTCGAGATACTTCCAAGCCTTCGGTTCCCCATCAAGCTCGGAGTAAGAGTCGCAAAAGGATCGAAGAACGGATCGTCAAAGAATCTGTTAATCAGCGATAGTGGTGACGGCTGAGACTCGAAGGATTGTACTTCTTGAGGCTGCGAATTTTTCTTTACTATGTTGACCATGGTAGTGATATGAGATTAGAGCTAATAATTTCGACCTGTTTCGATACCTATTAGATTTTCACTTCACTGCCGTCCAAGGATACCTGCAATGGTTACCCCCTTGGACCAGTGCCATAGAGATGGCACTACCTTGTTACTGAATTATGTTTATATTATATACCCTTTTACTCTAAAAGTCAAATGAAGATCGCGCGTTATTTATTTTTTCCTATTTTTCCAAGCATATAGCGTAACTGCAGCGGTAGCCGCAACGTTAAGAGACTCTGCGCGCGCGTCTATAGGGATCGAAACAAACTCATCGCACACCGCGCGCACATGCGGTGCAATGCCTTCCCCTTCGTTGCCAAATACAAACATTGTTGGACTAGCTAAAGCAGCTGACTCGATTGATTGCGCCGCCTCTCCAGCAAGCCCATAGACACGAACACCTTTCTTTTTTAACTGTGAAATTGCCTGCTGAACGTTTTCAATTTGGACAATTGGAATACGAAAAGCCGTTCCGGCTGAAGCCTTGATAACAGCGCCTGTGATCGGAGCTTGATTATGTGACGGTAAAAGGATTGCAGTTGCACCAAACGCGACGGCAGAACGAATAATTGCGCCAACGTTATGCGGGTCCTGAATTTCGCTTAAATATACTAGCGCAGAATCAATAGCTGGTGTAAATGATTCGTAAAATTTTTCAAATGGAGTGAGCAGGCCGGGCAAGGACACGAGCGCAATTATCCCTTGATGCGGCGCATTGCCCTCAACTTGCGAAGTAATTTTTTTGGGATCGAGAGTAGCCGTTTCTACACCACTTAAGCGAATGAGCTCAAGCAATTTTTTGTCTTGCATCTGAGGAGACATCTCTACCCTTCGCACTATGTGGGGCGCATGCTTGAGCGCTTCGCCAACCGCATGTTTACCATAAATATAGACTTTCTTTTGCTTTACCATGGCTTAAATAGTTTATTTTTTTCTCGCTATAAAATTGAAAATGTGCCAGTGCTTCATTATACCTGCAGCAGTTTGCGCATCCTGTTCTTCTTCCTCAAATACGAGAAGCTCGAACGGATTAAACAATTGCCGCGCCTGTTTCTCTGTACGAAACGTTACAGTCGCATTGCGCGCCCATTCATCCCGCTCGCCAAATATCTGCCCAGTAAATATTCCTCCGGATGTGAGTGCGGCGTATATTTTGCTAACCACTACTTCAATCTGTGAATTTTTCACAAAGGGTAGTACATATTGAGCATTGATGAGATCGTAGGTATTTGGCGTGTAGTTAAAATCTTCAACGCTTGAGATTACATAGGAGAATCGATCTTTTGGGAGCGTCTGCGCTATGGATTGTGCCACCGGCTCCCTATCGAGAGCTGTCACCTTCCGAAATTGCTCGTTAAGCAAATACACGGAGTCATTCAGAGCCCCCGCCCCAAGATCTAGTGCTGCATTTCTTTCAATTACATATGGCATACTGCGTACAAGCAACGCCCGTGGCGGCTTATTCTTGGTTAATTCAAAGAACTCTTTCCAATTCCTATAGAAACTCATATCCGCAAAACGCTATCTGCAAGAGAGTACTAACAAATGATCCTTGCGATCAGAAAGGCTGACATCGGTTTTCTTTCCAAGCAGCGAAACCTCATTAAGCGTTACGTCACTAATGTTCCCAGGCAGCTGAAATGATGCAGAAAATTTGAGTGAGTTGAGCGTCAAGACGCCCTCCCGTGTTCCGTCGACAGTGATCGGAAGCGGAGGAATTGTCGCTGTAGCCCTGCCGCCACTTGGAATTGGATCAGAAGGAATTGACAGTCCTGGCAGTGAAACAGGGATGGTCGCAGAGGTCTGCATTGTCCCGCAGCCCTCATTCGCTATAGTAATTTTCACCGATGTAAACTGCATCGCAAGCACAATACCAACTGCTGCAATTGTAATAATTCCGAGCGGCCCTTTCGCCACAGCAAAGATTTTGCCCCATGCCGATGTCTGCCCTACCGCGTCGCCCTGCTGAGATGATTCAAGCTCTCTTTCTACGCGCGCAACTTCACCCTTAAGTTTGTTCCATGTACTGATAAAAAATAAAAGCGCTCGTTTGCGCTTCTTTTGTTCTTCAGTCTCTTCTGGAAGATTTTCAGCGGTAAGCTGAATTATCTCTCCTCCCAGTACTTTCTCAACGGTTGCAAAGGCCTCATCAACTTCTTTGAGTGTTTTATCGAGTCCTGGATTAATCCCCTCAATAAGGTTTCTCACTGAGCTGAATTTTGCCCGCGTCGTGGCAGGTTCAAATAGAATGGCTTTGGCGGCTAGAATTCTTTTTTGTACGTCGGTTTTTTCCATGCAATTTGATTCTGCACCCTAAGCGGCACTATTGCAAAGCGGGTATGTCAAAAACTAATTTTCGCCTTGTCGTCTCGCTTTCATTCTTTCAGATTCGTTTAGAAATTGCTTGCGCAGGCGAACACTTTGGGGAGTAACTTCTAAATATTCATCTTTGCCCATGACCTCAAGCCCACGCTCAATTGAAAGAATATAGGGCGGAATGAGGTTTATGGCTTCGTCCGATCCAGACGCGCGCATGTTAGTGAGCTGCTTGCCTTTAGTTGGATTTACAGACATTTCTTCTCCTTTTGAGGTATTTCCGATGACTTGTCCTTCGTACACTTCAGTACCCGCGTTTATATACAAGACTCCCCGCTCTTGCAAATTCCAAAGAGAAAATCCGAGCGCTTTCCCGGCAGCCATCGATACCATCGAACCTTCAGCACGTTTGCGAATTTCCCCATGATAGGGGCGAAACCCAAGAAATCGCGTCGAAAGTATTCCTTCGCCCTTGGTGTCTATTACAAATTGATTTCGATATCCCAAAAGGCCGCGCGTTGGTCCTTCAAAAAACATGCGCAGCGTCCCTCCGTGTGTTATTGCATTCGTCATCACAAAGCCACGCTGCCCGAGCCGCTCAATAATGACGCCTTGATATTCTTGCGGCGTATCGATAACTACTTCTTCGAATGGTTCAGTCTTTACGCCGTTTTCCTCTCGAATAATCACTTGCGGCTGGGAGACTTGCATTTCGTAGCCTTCGCGACGCATATTCTCAAGCAATATAGCAATGTGAAGTTCACCACGGCCGGAAACTTTATACGCATCTCCAGTTCCGAATTCAACGCGCAGCCCTACGTTGACTTCAAGTTCGCGCTCTAGACGTTCGCGTAATTGCCTGGAGGTTACATACTTCCCCTCTTTTCCTGCAAATGGAGAATTATTGACTAGAAAGTTGAGCGTGATTGTGGGTTCGTCTACTGCTATCGCAGGGAGCGGCTGTGCTTCAGCATCATTTGTTACGGTTTCACCAATATCTATATCGCCAAGTCCTGCAATAAGAACAATATCTCCAGCACCTGCCTTCACTACTTCCACGCGCTTCAATCCTTCAAATGTAAAAACTTTTGTTATTTTGCCCGGGCGTATTTCTCCCGTTGGCTTTTTTACAAATACGGGTGTACCCGTGGCAACCTCTCCTTCATACACACGACCAACCGCGAGCCTGCCCAAAAAATTATCGTACGCAAGATTAAACGGTTGAAGCCGCAGCGGTGCGCCTTCTCTAGCATTTGAAGATGGCGGGACATGTTCAAGTACTACATCGAGAAGCGGCGAGAGATTCTTCGAATCATCATCGAGCTTCAGTTTCGCAATACCCTGGCGTCCATTGGCATACACCACTTTAAAATGCGCCTGTTCATCGGACGCTCCCAACTCCAAAAAGAGTTCGAGCACCTGCTCCTCACAGCGATGCGGGTCTGCGGCAGGTTTATCGATTTTGTTAATCACAACAATGGGCTTGAGTCCCAACTCGAGCGATTTCTTAAGCACAAATCGTGTTTGCGGCATGGGACCTTCCTGTGCGTCAACAACAAGCAGCACGCAATCGATTGAGCGTAGCACCCGTTCAACTTCTGAGCCGAAATCAGCGTGTCCAGGAGTATCAACAATATTTATCTTTGTTCCTTTATATATAACAGCGGCGTTCTTTGAGTATATGGTGATGCCGCGCTCCCGCTCAAGCGTGTTTGAGTCCATACTTACGCCCTCTTCCCCTGCACCGGTCTGACGCAGGAGTGCATCGGTCAAAGTAGTTTTACCGTGGTCGACGTGCGCAATTATTGCGATGTTTCGTATTTCCATAAAATAAAAATCCGCCGGTTTGGCGGGTTATTTCCGCGGCCGAACTTGTTTACAAAGTACCACACAATCTCCTTTAAATCAATCAGCGCACCTTCGGTTGTTTCGTTTTCTGAATATTTTCTTTTACTCGCAATTTTACAACCTTCGTAATTAGTCCCAGCGGAAGAGGCTTATCTATAGGAAATTGAATCGTTCCTTTGCCGCCTTTGTATTGTGCTAATTCTTTCTTGAAGGTATTTCTTGCACTGCCACCTGCCGGGAAAAGGCTTATGTGTTTTTTGAATCCACCAAAATAGACCAGCGGCTTCCCATCTAGCTTGTATCCAACCATGCCGTAGCTGATTTTCTCTTCCGCTTTTGGTGCTGATTTTTTGATACTCTGTCTCACCGACCTTAGAATTGTTTGTACTTCTTTAGGATAACTTTTTATGTAGCTGTCTGCGTCTTTGTGTTTTTTCATAAGGCAATTTCGCTAGAGTTGGTATTTATTTATTCAATAAAGCGAGTTTCTTTTTCCTGCTTAGACGCTTAATTTCTGCTTCTCGAGCGCGAGCTTCAGAAATATTTTTATATTCTTCACTGTACTTTAGTAATACAGGT
>DASPJS010000071.1:0-4814 GCA_035628495.1 Minisyncoccota bacterium | reverse complement strand
CGACTTTTTGCTGGATTCTAGGAGCAGGCGGCGGAGTCGACTTATCTTCTTCATCACCAGAGTGTACGGACCCCGTTTGAGGAAGAGTGGGAAGTCTCACTATAAATTCGCTGCCGTGAGAATGGCCCAAGCTATGCGCTTCAATAGTGCCGTTGTGCATCTCTACAAGTCGCTGGGTGAGTGATAGTCCAATACCGAGTCCTTCGCCCTTACGCTCCCCGGACTCAAGCTGCAAGAAAGGCTCAAAAATGCGCTCAAGCATCTCAGGGTCAATTCCAATGCCGTTGTCAGCGACCTTTATAATCGCCATAACGCCTTCTCGCCGCGCTGATATTGCGACGCGCCCCCCTGGAGGAGTAAATTTTGAAGCGTTGCTGAGCAGATTGGTCACTACTTGCTCCAGGCGCACAGGATCTGCCTCGAGCTTAATATCCTCGTCGGGGATATCAATAACAAGCTCTTGGTTTTTGTTTTTTACATGACGCTCAATAGCTTGTATTGAATTTTGAATAATGGTGCGCAGCCGCACCGGTTCTTTCTTCAGTTTCAATTTAGCTCGAGATATTCTCGAAACATCAAGGAGATCGTCAAGGAGGCGTTGAATAGTTTTAAGGCGGTCGTCAATAAGTTCAAAGGATTCTTTCTCTTCGCCAGTCTTCGGAAAATTAAGCTTAACGAGTTCCAGCGTGCTTACAATTGGCGCTAGCGGATTGCGCAGCTCATGCGCGAGTACCGCGATAAAATCGTTTTTTGCTCGATCCTGAAGCGAGAGTCTGTTAAGTGCATCTTCAAGCTTTGCAATATAGCCATTAAGCGATTTTGCGGCCTCAGTTCTTTCTTCTTGAAGTCCTGCAATAATATAGAAAATAACCGCAAGAATAATACTCAGTATTTGTATTTCAAATAGACGAGTGCCGAGTTCCTGTGCGGAGGCTGCTCCTGGTCCAGAAAACAGAGATACAATAAGCATCGAAGTTACCAAGAAAATACCGAGGATCGTAAATCGTGGACCAATGCGTATTGCAAGCCAAAATAAGGGCACAAGCATGATATACGTTAAAGAAATGCCTCCAATTTGTGTGTATGACGTAAAGCCCATTACCGCTAGCACGGCAATAAGCACCGCAAAGACTATTGCAATCTCTATTATTCTCCCAGGTCGTAAGTAGACGCCTTGTCGGTAGAAATTAGGCTCAATTCCCCAGCGAATGACAAGCGGTGCAACAACAAGAAGCGAGAGAATATGCCCGGTCCACCACGATCCCCACGTGAGCATCTGCGTGGAAGGTAGCGCGAGATATTGATTAAGTGCAAGCAAAACTAGTCCACATGAAGGCACAATCGCGGAGACAACAAAACCCACTCCCATGAGCGCGAACGAGTCTCTGAGTCGACGCATGAGTGGATCAAACTCCAGTTTTTCAAGCAGATACGCTCCCACAACGGGTTGAATGGTTTGAGCAATGGGCAAAACAATCATAGAAAGAGACGGCGCGCCGTTAACGATCAGTACGATAAGATTTGCTGCGTACACAAACGGCCATAATTTCAGGCCGCCAAGAACAAGTCCCGCAAGCGCGATGCCTGCTCCGGGAACTATGACCGCAGGTGCGGTAAAGAGTGTAATACCTGCTTGATTGGCAATAAGAAGGGCAAGGAAAAGGCTGCCGCCCGCAATCCTTTCGCGTAGCGACAGAGCCCCAGGGTTGAGGATCCGAAGGGCATCCATAACATATGTATTGTAGTAGGTTGGCATGGCCTATTCAATTATTGTGAATATTGGAATTTCATGACATTCTTTCCTGCTATACTAGCTGTGTCGTCCTTTTAATAAATTTAAAGTGAAAACACTATGGCAGCGGTAACCGCGTATTGTGTGAAGTGCCGAAAGAAGAGAGACATGCAGAATGGTAAAGAAGTAAGTATGAAAGGCGGTCGCAGGGCCATGCAGGGAGTATGTGGCGTGTGCGGCACAAAAATGTTTCGAATATTGGGCAAGAAATAATTTTCGGTTACTCATTTGGATCAATCGGAGTTGGGAGTGTATTTAATGCATTCTCTAGATCTTCAAGCGTCACTGGTTTAGTGAGGTGATAATGGAATCCGTTGATAAGAGTTTTTGTCTTGTCTGAATCTTGTCCAAACCCAGTAAGCGCAATGATGTAAGGCGTGTCTTTTTGTTTGCGTAGCTCTCGGGCAACATCATATCCGTCGATATCAGGGAGTCCCAAATCAAGAAGCACGATATCTGGCTTCAGTGTTGAAACTGCAGTAAGTGCGCCTGCGCCAGTATTAGCAATTGCAACACGATGCCCTTTAAGTGAGAGGAGTTTCTGGAGGCTCTCTGCAGCGACTTGGTTGTCGTCAACAATGAGGATTTTGTACGTAGCATTGCTTGGACCTTGAGGCTCGAGTGCCGATTGAAATGTGCTCTGATCTCTATCAAGGGGCAGTCGTACAATAAATGTGCTGCCGCGGTCTATACCTTCGCTGTGCGCTTCAATTGTTCCACTATGCATTTCAACAAGCTGTTTCGTTATAGAAAGTCCGACGCCGAGCCCAGTGCCTACGGGAGGACGTAGCGATTTGCCATGTACGAATGGTTCAAAGATACTCGCAAGTCTGCCTGGTTCAATACCTATGCCGCTGTCTTGTATGGTAACGACGGCTTCATCGCCCTCTCGCTGTGCGGTAACTGCGATCTCGCCGCCTGGTTCAGTGTATTTCGCTGCATTATATAGAATGTTGGTAAATATCTGCGCAATACGTACTGAATCGCTGTATATCCATATAGGCTCTGCGGGGGTTGAAACAGAGAGGTTATGTCGCTGAGACGCCATAAATGCCTCGACGGTATGGAGCGAGCGAACAATGGTGGATTGGAGCGTCACGCGCTCTTTTTGGAGTTCGAAGCGTTTTTGAGTAACGCGCACCACATCAAGTAGATCATCAAGGAGGCGTCGCATAATATATATTTGGTCTTCGGCGTTTTTTATCAAGCGGTATGTGTCGGGCTTCTGCTCCTCAATCTTTAGAAGCTCGAGCGTGCTTACCACGGGAGCCAGAGGATTGCGCAGCTCATGGGCAAGTGTTGCGATAAATTCATTTTTTGATTGATCTTCTTGGCGGATTTTATTAAGCGCATCTTCAAGTTTTTGAATTTGCTGCTCGAGAGCGAAGTTTGCCTGACGTCGCTCTTCAACAACGGCGGTGAGAATGAGGAAAATAACTGCAATCACTTCTATAAATATCTCCGCTAGGTAGAGCTGCACTCCTACAGGCAAAGGAGAGGGAGTAGCGCCGACTGCAGGCAGGGCTGTGCCCAGGAGTGACAGGATAGTTACGCTTGTGAGTGCAAGCGTCATGAGTGCTGGGCTCAAACGCAAAGCAATCCAGAAAAAAGGTATAAGCCATGCGTATACAAGCGGTACGTTTGCGACATGAGAAATATCAAGAATCCAGATTGTGCAGGTAAGCGCAAAAAGAAGGACAAAAGCAAATCCGGCTTCAATAATTTCCTTAAGGTTTTCAGGAATATACGGTTTCGCGAGCCAGCGGATAAGAAACGGCGCAACTATAAGGAGCGATAAAATATGTCCTATCCACCATGCGGCCCACGGAATACTGAGACCGTTTCCTCCGAGGCTCTCTCTAATAGCGTATCCAAGGAGACCCACCGTAGGCACGATAGTGCTTGCAAATACTGCAACGAGCATAAGAGCGAAAATGTCCCGCATGCCACTTAAATGTGGATTGAAATTAAATGCTCGTAGTATGTAAGCACCAACTATTGCCTGTAGGGTATTGCCAATAGCAAACGTGAATGCAAGGAGCGGTTCTGAGCCGTTGGCGCTATAAATCACCAGTGCGGCAAGAAATATAGCAGGCCATAGCCGTATGCCACAAAGCACAAGTCCAGCCAGCGCGACACCGCTTTGAATCGGAAATACTGCCGGGGCAGTATAAAAAAAGTAAGAGAGCTGTGTTCCTACAATGTAGCCAATAAATAGCAATGCTGCGTAGAGTAGGGTCTTGCGGTCAAATGTCGGGAGAAAAGTATCTGCAATTTGCATAATCACCATCTATTGAAAGTCTTTTAACATGAAGAATACATAAATTCCACAAAAATGGACCCCGCCGAAGCGGGGTACATTGCTACTGTATTAGTCGTCCACTCGTGAGAATTGTTATTTCCCTTGGACGTAAAAACTTGCTATGGGCAACCGTAACTGTATGTAATGGGCCCTCAAGCGTTGTGTTCCAAAACTGCAGAAATTTCATTAGCTTTGGAAATTTTGGGTATATATCATAGTCCTGCCAAATATAGCTTTGCAAGATGTCGCGGTGATCCGGCATGCGATACAGGATCTCTGCCGTGGTTAGGCTAAATCCTTTCAGCTGCGCTACAAAATCGTTTTCCATCGCCGCTCTCCTTACGTTGTATTGCGGTGCTCTTGTACCTGCATGAAATCATATAAAATATTCGCTTGCGGTCAAGCTTGAAACTCTGGCAAATGCAGTTACGGTCATCTAGCCGGAGCGCTCACCATAGAATACATCCGCACTACCCAGTCGTACTGCGCAGCAGTAATTCTATGGATAAGATAGAGATGCTCGAGCATTCTCTGTTTTATGGCGGGCGCGTATTGCGCCTCACCATGCTCCTCATGGCCGCATTTCCTGCACACAATGCTTATTTCTTGGAGTTCTTCCATAAGAACTTAATTAAAGTAGTTCTTACTTGAAGAAGGTATGAAAAAAGCCGCAGGGTTGTCATCCCTGAACGGCATGTATTGTACGAGTATTTACTTCTT
>DASPJS010000070.1:0-3405 GCA_035628495.1 Minisyncoccota bacterium | reverse complement strand
GCGACCTCCAAATACCTTCTTATGAGAGAAGAACTGCGCTTATGAACAACAAAGCCCTCATGTCAGGATATGTCTATCTTACGCAAGCATATCGCTACGATGACTGTGAGCTTGTGCTCTCTCAGTATGAAAAAATTTCTGGACGAGAAGACTTTGAAACACAAATGCCACCCTTTCTGAAGCTCGCAAGCCATTATATTGCAGCAAAGTGTCAGCTTAAGGCTGGTGACATGGCAGTCGCGGAGGCATTAACCATGAAAGCAGAAGCTTTGAACGGAAACCTCAACGCTGCGTGGGGGGAGTGGCAAGGCGTAGAGTTGCTCAGCAACGTCTCAGGCAAAGAAGGGACATTTCCATACACTTACGTGTTGCTTGGCGATATCTCTGCAAAGAAAGGGGATAGTGTAAAAGCACGAGAGTATTACACAATAGCCCAGGCGATTGCACCTAATGATGCGCGAATTAACGCGACAATGAATACATATGTTGAGGAATAAAAACATGACTTACAATAAATTAATATGGTAACTCTCATTAAGAAGGAGACAATTAGATCTTGGTCCGTTTTTATCTCAGTTATCGGGGTAATTGCGGCGTTGTTTTTCAGATTTTCTGGACTAAAAGACGCGGATATAACTTCACTCAATGAGCGGGTCCAAAATACATACTCAAACCTGATTCCGACTGTGTATGCAGGTCATAGTGGCGGTCCATCCGGCGGCGGAGCTAGTTCTGGCGGCGGCAGTGGAAGCACTGGTGGAGGCAGTAGCGGTGGAGGCAGTAGCGGAGGTGGTAGCAGTGGCGGAGGCAGTAGCGGTGGTGGTAGCAGTGGTGGAGGCAGTAGCGGTGGTGGTAGTAGCGGAGGTGGTAGTACTGGAGGTGGCGGCTGCGGTGGCAGTTGCGGAGGTTCCTGTTTCCTCGCAGGGACTCTGATTGCAATGGCTGATGAGTCAGATAAACCGATCGAACAAATAGTGAAAGGAGATAAGGTGCTTGGGTGGAATACTGATACACAAACAAGAGAAATTGCAGAAGTTATAGAAACTTTTACAGGGAAGATCGGTCCTGTTTACAAAATAAATAATGGAATATGCGTTACAGGAGACCATCCATTCTGGGTAGTAAATAAAGGATGGGCTGCAG
The DNA here is from genome assembly GCA_035628495.1 of Minisyncoccota bacterium. GTDB lineage: Bacteria > Patescibacteriota > Minisyncoccia > Phycocordibacterales > SBAW01 > GWA1-54-10. The sequence goes on along the minus strand of DASPJS010000070.1, from coordinate 2,262 downwards.
TAGCTCCAGAGATTTCCCACGCAACGTATAATTTTGATCTTTCAAAACTTGAAATTGGAGATCTGCTCATGAAAGCGGATCAGACTACATATGAAGTCACCGCAATCGATATGATGACGGAAGACGCGCAAACGGTATATAACCTCAGTGAGGTCAGTACTCCGCATACGTTCTTTGCTTCCGGTGTATTAGTTCATAATAAGCGTATATAACCCCTACACAATGATTTCTCACGCGAGAAACCAAAAAGTAACAATTGCAGCACTTGCCGCAGCAGCGATCATTCTGTTTGCTCCTGCCGCGATTTCTTCCGTCTACTTGAAATTAGGGCAATATTATCAAGGGCAGATTTTTTATGAGACACGGGCTGAGCATTTTGATCTTGCCAAAGCGATTGGAAATTATGAGATGGCATTATGGTGGAATCCTAATAACGAACTGGCTCAATATAATCTCGCCAACGCATATTTCTCCTCCGGAAATCACATTATTGCGGAACAAATTGCTGATGAGTATCTATTAAAATACCCGGAGCGCAAACGAATGCATTATGTGCGCGGACTTATCCATGGCGATCGGGGAAAATTTGAAGAAGCGAAAGCAGATTTTGAGGAATTTCTATCATCAGGATTAACGGGATGGCCGGGGTTTCTCGATCTCGCGTGGGTAGAATTTAAAGAGGGCTCCTACGCAAGAGCCGAAGCGACTCTTCGAGCAGGCCTCGAATTGTTCCCAGACAATCCCTGGCTCAATACCTCTCTTGGCGCTGTTCTCATTAATCAAAAGAAATCCGAAGAAGCGCGAGACGTACTTACGCGGGCTAAAGTAAAAGCACAATTACTTGATCTTGACGCATGGGCCCTGGCGTATCCTTCAAATAATCCGAATCATTTTCCTCAAGAGCTACAAGCATTCCAGGATATCATTGATTACAACTTGGCCCTTGCATCTGGAGAGGATGTGGCATTGGGAGACGCACAATCAATCCTTTACCTTGCTCCTTATGCCGCCTTGTCCCCGCGGGGAGAGGCGAGCGGTCTTGTAGTTTCAGCGTGTGGAAATAGCGAGCCTCGTGGTGGAGGAAACGATAATGGCGGCTGTACTCGAGTATGCAGGGGCAGAAATCAGGATACCTGCACTACACAGTGCCCGAACAACAATAATAATCGCAGTACGTGCGAGTCGGCCCCAAATATCTGTGGTATGACGAATGAAGGTAGAACCAGAAACGGAGTTTGTGACGCAACAACGCCGCCCAACAGCGAGTGCTGTGCTAGCGCGCCTAATGCATGTGGACAAATAAATTACGCCCAACCCAACAGCAGGGGTCAGTGTGGCACTGTTGCGCCGCCCTCTAGTGCATCGTGTCCTGCACCGACCGTCTCTCAGTTTTATGCTGATCCTGATCTCGTGAGAAAGAACGACACAGCACGACTGTTTTGGAGTAGTACTAGCAGTGGCGGCAGTGGCAGTGGAGGAGGGGCGGGCTCTTCTGGAAGTGGACCACGTTGCTCAATAACAGGCGGAGGATTAAATCGCACTAATTTGCCTGCACAGGGTTCAATTTCAACGCTTCCCATAACCGCGAGAACCGCATACACTCTTACGTGCAGAAATGTAGCTAATGGTCCTGCGGCTACTCGTCAAACAACCGTTAATATAATTCCAGTCTTCCGCGAAATTTAAACCTTGTTTTCTAACGTGCAAGAGATATACAGTGGACTTTGTATGCGCCGCTCTCAAGAAGTGCGCGTTTCGCTTCGCGTAGGGTTGCGCCGGTAGTTGCAACGTCATCAACAACGACACAAACTCGCCCTTTTATTTTTGCGCGGCTATTAACTGCCATAGAACTTTGCATATTTTTAAGTCGCTCTCGACGGGGAAGCGTTTGCTGAGGAGGCGTATGATGCATGCGAAGAAGGGCATGCGGCATATACTCAAAGACTTCCATTTCGTTATCGAACGCTGCCTCACATATGAGCTCCGTCTGGTTGAATCCGCGCTCACTTCTGCGTTTTGGATGCATCGGAACGGGGATCACTACTATTTTTCCTAGCTCATGTTCGACAAGTGAAAGCAATTCTTCTCGTAACATCTGACCCGCAAGTTGAAGTGCTTTTGGATTGGCGTTGTACTTAATTTCCCAAATGAGTGCAGTAACTGCCTTATGGCGATAGGGGAGCGTATGAGAATTTTTTAGTGTTAGCAATGTATCAAACGAAAGTCTCTCAATTATTATTTGAGTGCTGCGGGGAGGCAGAA
>DASPJS010000069.1:0-2920 GCA_035628495.1 Minisyncoccota bacterium | reverse complement strand
ATTCGATGAATCAATTAGAATTTCATCCGCTTCGATTTCTTGTCTGAGTTTCTTGCCGCCACCCGCAAACATGAGTGGTAGTGTAGCAGAGACATGTACCTTTCTAAAGCTTCTCGCGCGCCGTACGGGGCAGCATATAGTGCAGCGAGGCCATATGAAGCGCGACTATAAGTAGTGCGCCTGCGGTAAAGGGAAACCAGATGAATCGCAGAATTCCCCCTGGCACTCCAAACGTGATATCGAGTACGATTCCGAGTGCGGTCGCGGGAATATAGTAACCTCCAAGCCCCAAAGCGACGATCGCAATTAGAAAAAATGGCCAAAACTGAAACAAAAAGCCGCCAAGCAAAAACATTGCGGCTACGAAGAGTAGTGATCGATTATTATTCTTCATTGCTAATTTCCTCTATATCTACAATGCGCGGACGTACTTCAACAAATAAGAGATTCTGAATATTTACGGGAAGACGCATATAAATAGTTTTAAAAGATGCATCGTCTCTCTCCTCTACATGCTCGACTTTTGCGATAATTTCAGGACGCAGACTCGGAAAAATAACTATGTCCCCTACGTTGGCATGTATTCCCGCAGGTACTTCTGCTCGAAGCGATCCCCCTCCTTGTCCTCCCACGGAAACCGCCGTGCGCCGAGGTAGCGTGCTTGTGCCTGAGGCACTCAAAAGCAGTGCATTATACGACTGCTCAGGACTTGAAAATAGTACGACTCGTGATGCTCGCGCATACACCTGCGCTATATATCCAATGTATGCCGAGCCGCCTGGAGATACTAAATCGCCAATACCTACCCCATCCTGTACACCGACATCAAGAATGAGGGTATCGTAGGGCACTCCCGGCGGCCGCATCACGACTGTCGCCAGAACTGATGGAAAATCTTCGGATTCTCGTCCGAGCCGCTCTTTAAGTTCAAGATTTTCACTATATAGAAGATCCCTGTCAATTAGTTTGCTATTGGCAGCCAAAAGTTGCGCTTTGACGTCACGTAATTCTTTCGAGAGCGCTTGGGATGAAGAGAACGCCGCAAAGGCATTACTAATACTTACGCTCGCAGCATTGCGTGCATACGTGAGCGGCACAGCCAGATGCCACAATACACTAGTTATAGGACTGCGCAGAAGGGCGACGAACGCCAAAATTGCTGCGAGAACCAAAAGAAATATGAAAATGCGCAGAGAATTGGAAGCGCGTTTGCGTCTAGGAGATATCGTCGTCATGCTCTAAGAAAATATCCTTGTGTTCATCGAGATTTTCCAAAATAACGCCAGTGCCTCGCGCGACTGCTGTAAGCGGATCATCTGCCACAACGACCGGGATTTTAAGCCATTGCGAAAGGAGCTCATCGAGGCCCTTGAGTAGCGCTCCGCCACCGGCAAGCACAATTCCCGAGCGCATGATATCAGAAAGTATTTCAGGTGGAGTCGTTTCGAGCACTTCGCGAATTGCTTCTACGATTGTATCAACTGATTGAGAAATTGCCTCACGTACATCCGAATCAGTAATAATTATTTCTCTCGGGAGACCCGTAATTAGATCGCGTCCGCGCACAACAGCCTCAAGGTGGCTACCACCTTCAATGACTGACCCTATTGCCATTTTCACACTCTCAGCCGTCTTCTCGCCTATGAGTACTTTAAATTCAGAACGCACGTGCGCGATAATGTCTTGGTCAAGTTTGTTTCCTGCGATGCGCAAATTTTTGGCACGCACAATACCGCCTAAGGATAAAACGGCAATGTCTGTGGTACCGCCACCGATGTCGACAATCATACTTCCCATCGCTTCTTTAATCGGCATACGAATGCCGAGCGCGGCTGCCATCGGCTCTTCAACAATGTGGACTTCTCTAGCGCCTGCATTGTGCGCTGCGTCTTTAACAGCACGAATCTCGACATTCGTAATTCCTGAGGGAACGCCAATAACAGCGCGAGGCCCAAGCATTTTGCGCGAACCACCAGCCTCCGGTGATTGCACTCGATTAATAAAGTACGCGAGCATTTCCTCGGTTGCCTCGAAGTCTGAAACGACGCCATCAACAAGCGGTTTCACTGCGATGAGGTGTCCCGGCGTCCTGCCAAGCATCGCCTTGGCAACTGCCCCCACTGCCACTACCTGTCCAGTTTTTTGATTTACTGCGACTACACTAGGCTCGGTCACTACAATACCTTTGCCGCGCAAATACACGAGCGTGTTAGCTGTCCCCAAATCTATACCGACATCGTTTGAGAGTAGTGATCGTAGGCGTTGTGAAAATTTTTTAGGCATGAGTCAGGTGTCCAATCATCTCCGAGAGACTGCGTTGCTGTATTTTGCCTGTACCACGCTCAATACACTCAAACTTTCCAGCGGCGAGCGTCTTTTCAGACACTACAACACGAAGTGGAATGCCAATAAGATCGCTATCCGCGAATTTCTCACCCGCTCTTGCATCACGATCATCCCAGAGGACTGAGACGCCCGCTGCAATAAGTGATGTGTACAGTTCTTCCGCTTCGCGATGCACTTCTTCATTTTCGCTTTGAAGTTCTATAAGATGAACGCGAAATGGTGCAACACTCTCGGGCCAGACTATGCCCTTCTCGTCCGAGAGCACTTCAACTATTGTTCCCATTAATCTCGCGGGCCCAATACCATAAGAACCCATAACCACAGGTTTGAGATTTCCATCTTCGTCTTTATAGGAAAGCCCAAGCGCTTCGGAAAAACGAGTGCCAAGCGGAAAAATATTGCCAACTTCAATAGATTTTGCTTCGTGCAACTCATCTTTTTTTATGCCGAGTTCGGCGAGAACATCATCCTGATAGACTTCTTTATTTATTGCTATGCGCTTGCCATCATGGATATAAATAATATCCTCACCGGCATCGGAGACAGTCTGAAATTCATCGCTAAATTTTGAAAA
>DASPJS010000068.1:0-6022 GCA_035628495.1 Minisyncoccota bacterium | reverse complement strand
ATTTCAACTCGAGAGACCGTCTAGTGGCGGTCTTTTTTGTTTTTAAACTTCCAACCGTATACTTATGGGTACGATGAGGATTGATGAAAATGAATTGAGCGATTTTCTAATTGCAGGCGGACTCATGACGCGCGGCCAGCTCTCCCAACTGCGAGAAGAAGCGGGGGAGACGCCACTCTACGATCTTCTCGCACGCAAAAATGTTATTGCGGAAGATGAGTTGTGCCGTGCTGCCGCACATGCCTCGGGCACAAAATTTGTTATTCTCTCGCGCGATGATATTGATCCGGTCGCACTTGTGCTCATCCCTGAACCGCTCGCACGCTCGCAAGGCATAATTGCATATCGCCTCGAGCGCAATGTTCTTGAAGTAGCGCTCCTCGATCTTGATGCGCTCTCACACCTTGAGTCATTGCGCATGCCGTACAAAGTAGTTGCGCGCCTCACCTCGCGCGGCTCTATAAAAGAAGGGCTCATTTATTATCAAAAAATTCTCAAAGAAAAATTTGGCGCGCTTCTCTCCCAAGGTGCACATGTAGTCGATTCACTCATACAGCACGCGCTACTCTCCAAGGCTCATGGTGTCCATATCGATTTTTCGACGACTGCAACGCTCGTGCGTTACCGAATAGGCACAGTGCTCCACGACGCTATGCAGCTTCCCGTACATGTAGGAGAAACACTTGCAGGGCGCCTCAAATCCCTCGCGAAACTACTTCCCGTATCGACGACACTCCAAGAAGGTAGATTTAAGTTTGAGCACACATACTCTTCTGGTGAAAATGAAAGTCATTTGGTGCATGTAGCGGCGCTTCCTACTGCCCAAGGCGAGCGCATAGTATTGAGACTCACGCCGGAAAAAGCTGGCCACACAACGTTTGCGCTTACGTCGCTCGGACTTCATGGCGATGCACTAGAGGATGTGCACACACTCCTCAACTTTCGCTCAGGAATGATTCTTGTCTCAGGAGAAAGGCGAAGCGGAAAGACAACGACGCTCTATACATTGCTCACACAGCTTTCTCATGAGAATTTATCAATCGCAACAATTGAAGAAGACATTGAGCATCACTTCTCGCACATTGCGCAAACAAATACTCGACCGGAGCTAGGACTGGATACGAGAGCAGGGCTGCGCGCAATTTTGCGCCAAGATCCAGATGTAGTGATGGTTGGAGAAATCAAAGACTCGGAAACGGCACTTCTTGCTGCGACCGCTGCTGCAAAGGGAGTACTCGTGTTCGCGGGCGTTGAAGCAGAAGATGTGGGTGAAGCAATCGAGAAAATGAAACACTGGGGCGTGGATCCGCTAATGCTCTGTGCCACATTGCGCGGCGTTATTGGGACACAAATCGTAAAGCGACTGTGCGCTAATGACAAGGAATCATATCGCCTTGCACGTGCAGAAGGGGAGCCGCTTGAGGGAAGAGTGAATTTTGCTAAAGTCCTCGCGCGCCTTAAAGAAGAAGGAGTAGTTGGAGAAGAGACGCAGTGGAAAGAGCTTCTCTTTTCTCATCCAGTTTCTTGCTCCCAGTGCGAGGACGGGTATCAGGGAATTACCGGGCTATTTGAAGTATTGCCAGCAACGCTTTCTATAAAAGAGGTGATAATGCAGGGGGCTAGTAGTGAGACCATAGAATATCAAGCCCGAAACGAAGGAATGCACACAGTCCTCGAGGACGGCATGTTTAAGGCAGTTGCTGGAATAACTTCAATCGACGAGGTTTTTCGCCTAGCAGCAGGAGGAACGGGACAAATCTCGGCAAAGTGACGTTATTTTAAGCCATATTTCAGTCGTTGTAGGCCACAAACTTGACAAAAAGTCCAATTGGGTGTATAATGGTAGCAGAGAATGAGAGCTAGGAAACATAGGTGCGGAATCGCCGGCACACGGCGAACGGCTTCTTATAGAGGAAGAGGCAAACAAGACGGTTAAGAAATTTTCTTCTTCTATATATGGAGGCAATTTCTTAGCCGTTTTTCTCTTTCAAACGATCTCTGACAACTAAATAGCAATTAGGAAAGACTTAGAACAATAGTCCTGAGAGTAATCGAAGGACGACTAATGTTGTTCCTCGTTGCCGGACTAAGGGATAGCATAAAAAACTTTAACCTTGGTACGGTACGAGGGATCGCAATGATCTCACCCATCTCGCGCGGGGGTCGCGCGACAAAGTCCCGAGGAGGACGTGATGAAGTGGTACTTTAGCAATCTGCCGTTACCGGCAAGAATCGCAGCTAACATTATCCTTCTGCCTTTCCGGATCTTCGGATGGGTAGCCAAGGAATTGTTAGGCCAAGCAGTACGGGGCGCAAAGAAAACATTTGCACCGCTGCTGTGGCCGCTCGTCGCGATAGCATTTTTGGTACTGCTCTACTTTGTGGCAGGTCCGGAAATACTTGGAGTAGTCGCTCAGTTGGCGATTGTGCTTGCGATGATGTTCTTTGCGTTCAGGATCATGATCTTCGGTTTTCCAAAACCGAAGAAGAAGAAAAAGAAGTGAACGCGTGTAGGTGGGTGTCGGCTCGATACCCACCATTCCTTTCAAGCTTTTGGACAGTCGAAAGTTTCAAAGGGAGCGCATACAAATAGCGACCCTAAAACTTCAAAATTCTTGAATTGGAGGAGGTAATGAAGAAGTTCTCAGAAAAAATGATCGGTGTCTGCGCTTGGACACAGATCATCATCGAGTTTCTTATCTATACACCAGCTGGTGCGATTCTACTCTTATGGATTGCTGCCATATTAGTGCTGGACGGTATCGTTACTGCTACGACCGCAGGGTACATGGCAATAGCAAGCGCAGTATTGTTTGTCTCGTCTGAATATTTGCGCTCGCGATAGTTCTTTTTTGGGCGGCTATCAGTCGCCCTTCCTTTCAAGCACTTGATAAGAGTTGAGTGTTTAAAAGGGATCAGATGATCCACTCCCACACGCGCAGGGGTTGCGCGAATCACAGAGGTGAAACATGATTGCGAAATACGGAATTCAAATGCTCTTGCTATTCATGGGTCTACTTTGCTTTGCAAGCGCCCTCTTTGATCCCAGCTGGACATGGCCAGGAGTAATTCTCTTAGTCATTGCTGGATGCGGATCTTCTATCCTTGGTTTGGGTCTTGTTCGCCCACGATAATTTGTTCAATTAAGCGAGTGCAGAATCTGCGCTCGCTCTTCCTTTCAAGCACTGAACATCGGTTGAGTGTTTCAAAGGGATCACAATGGTGTGGTCTATAGTATCCCCGAGGTCGGGGAATGGAGGAGAAGATGTTCAGTAACTTGAAGCGGCCGGCATGGTGGGTAGCGTTTATAGTTTGTTTGATGCTATGGGGTTCTCTGTATGTATTCATACTCACAGCTCTTGCAAATATTTCGGCCGAATATGGACCAGAAATAGCTACCGCAATATACCTCACCGCTGTAGCATGTTTTGGATTGTGGGCTCTTCGCCGTTGGCTAATTCGATCAGGGTATCTGACGACTAGCCGAGGCTAGTGATCCAGAGTTCATGCGTTCTAAGCGGGAAAATCTCCCGCTTCCTTTCAAGCTCTTGAGTCATCGAAAGATGCAACGTCGAGAGTTTCAAAGGGAATCGTGAATGCGAGACCCATGGCACAGCAACTCACAGGAGACGAACATGCTGACCATTTTTAAAATCTACACAATGTATGATGCGTTGTGTCGGTTGGTTGAAGCGCTATACAACATGTGGATCGGCATCCTCATTATGTATGGGCCTTACACCGCAATCTTTGCACCGGTAGTTCCGTTTGTTGTCGTGTGCATACTTCTCCTCCTTTTCTTGCCCAAACACAAAAAGGGAGGCATGAGTGGAGCGGGGTAAGCAAGTGTGAGCGGACGCAAATAGTCATTTGCGTCCGCCTTCCGTTCAAGTATTCAACACTTGAATATTTGAACGGGAGCGCGTATAAAAGGCAACATTCAGGTCTTTACTCGCGTACGGAGGATCCCATGAAACTCATTGTGCGAAGGTGTGGTCGGCAGCTGGGTGAGTATTTTACAAAAGTAGGGTTAGGCGTAGCACTTCTTCTTGGAGCAGGAGCACTCGTTCTCTACCTAGGTATGTGGGGTATCTGGGTATACCAGTACTTCGATCCAGCGTGGTCGATGGTTATATATATTTTGATCGTCGCACTGACGGTGTCAAAGTTGCGCAAACAAGCACGAAAGTTCAAAGAAAAACAAAAAGCGCATGAAGATCAAATAGACAGACTCTACGCTACATATCATTAACTTTGGCGGACGCAATGTCCGCCTTCCATCTAAGTACTGAAGAGCCGCGCGGCTAGTTGAGTATTTAGATGGAACCTATGGTTGGTTCCGAGGCAGCTTGCGATGGTCGCAAGTTAAAACTAGGGAGAGGTCCTATGTCAGGCATTAATATAGTTGTTACGAAGAGCGCTGGGCACGTTATCGGCGTCAGCACGTTCGCGCGGGGATTTAAAAAAGTTAAGTGTCCGCACAAAGAGATGAGCGAGGATGATATTCTCGCCATGGCTCTGCGCTTTGAACATCAGGGAAACAGCGAGGCTGCCGATGAAGTCCTCGAGCGGTATTTCGCTGGCTACCGATTCGAAGTTTTTTAGTACGTTCCGGAGGTGGGAGAGCAACCCATCTTGGCAACAGAAACAAAAAACTCTCGCGACTGACAATCGCGAGCTGCTCTCGGAGTTGTTGCTCCGACTGATGAGCCAATCATGGCGAAAGCAGAAACCTTTTTTAGGAAAGCCTAGGAGAGGAAACGATGGAAACGATTCTGAGACTCCGTAAGCAAAAGCTGGAGCTCATGGCGCAGGAGATTAACCCTCCAGGCGCAACGTGCAGGTTATTTCGACCCATTGAGGGGGCAAAAGTTCCGTCGGCTGTGCATTCGCACACCCCCGAGGAGCCAATGCGATCCGATGGGTTCAAGAATGATGGAAGCGTATTTACTACGTCCATTGGTTTGCACCGGCAGATTACGGTGACCTCCTCCGATTATTCTGATGACGGATTTGAGTTTGAAGAGTCGTCAGACGATGACGAGGAGGAGCGGTTTGGCATCTGTATCTCTAAGAAAAAGAGGCAGAGGACGAGGCGCGAGCGCTGCTGGCGAGACAGTCAGCATCGCATCAAGTATTGCCTGCGGGCAATATAGGGGGCTTCTTACAGGGAGCGTGTGATGACAGAAAAAGAAGTGCTTGTGCGTGCTAAGAAAATCAGGCGTGCGATCGTGCGCTCAGCTCGAGCGGCACAACGCAAGAAATAAGGTCTTTCACTACAAAAGCGCGCCCTTTGCAGAAGTAGCAGAGGGCCGCGCACATTTTTCGTGAGTTTAGAGCTGTAAGTGGATCCTCTACATTTCGCATTTGCGAAATGCTCCATTTGCAGCTCTAAGGCTGCGAGCGTGCCGCGTACCGGCACGGCCAATCGATTAAGGCGGCATTCCAAAATGGAATGTCGCCTTTTTCAATTCGCAACTCATGCTATTCTTTTGCCATGGCTAAGAAGCGTCTCGTTGTCGGAAATTGGAAGATGTATATCGAAAAACCCGAAGAGGCGCGACAGTTTGCACTTACACTGCGCAGAAAAGTACGCGGGCTCTCTGGCGTTGATGTCTACGTAGCGCCACCATTTCCTTTTATTGCTGATGTTGCCAAAGTTCTTGAGAGCTCTCCTGTGCGTGTCGGTGCGCAGACGTGTTCTCCCTACACAGATGGTCAGCACACCGGCGAGATAACAGCGGCCATGATAAAAAATGTTGGCGGACTATTTTCTATTGTAGGGCACTCGGAGCGCAGACAGGAGGGCGACACCAACGAGATTGTTCGAATTGAGCTTGAGCGTGCAATTGCCGCAAACCTTACACCAATTCTATGCATCGGCGAGGAAGAACGAAAAAAAGACGGCGAACATTTTGCAATTATTGAAGAGCAGCTGAGTACTGCGATAAAAGATCTTCCCAAGAATATGTTGCGCAAACTTATCGTGGCGTACGAGCCAGTCTGGGCCATAGGGAAAAGT
>DASPJS010000067.1:0-3474 GCA_035628495.1 Minisyncoccota bacterium | reverse complement strand
ACAGACAGGAGCGTCGCATAGACGCTCTTCTTTTTATTAATACAAATAAAAAGGACGCGCCTTTTAGGAAGCGCGTCATTATGGTGCGTTCATTTCATCCTACTGTTCCGGTAATCCCTAACTCCGCCCTATCAAGCATTTTTAGAAGTGCGTCAGCGTGCTTGTTGCTGACATCAAATTCTCCTTTGGAGTTTGTTCCGCCAAGCTTGAATCTCGCACACACGTCTTTAACAGCGCTTTTGACCGCTTGCCTATCGCGCAAATGTTTTGGGATAAACTGCATAGCGCGAAACACGCCAATAACTTCATAGGACAGATCGCCTTTTTTCGGATCGTAGGAATTGAGAAGTTCTACGTACTTTTGGGTGAGATCAATTGTGTCGTTGTCCAAGGTACTCTCCTTCTTCAGTTGGAACTACTCACAACTTACCATACCGGCACTGTGGCGCTCAATTTTTATCTCAACGCTTCATGAATCAAGCAGTTATATGTACACATTTTTAAAATATGTTCACCCGAGATTAAGAGTCGCCTGCATACAATTGAATCTAAAGGTCGACAGATTATTAGGCATCTAGAAGGCCTCGCAGGAGGTCTTTACGAACATATGCAGTTACAAATGACACGAAGGAACATTATTACTGCGCTCATTATTGCAGGCGTTGCACTTATTCTGCTTTCGCTTGCTAACAATGTATTCGCCGATGACTACCACAGCGGTTCTCAATCGGGCACTAATTACGGCACCGGCCAATATTACAACCCAAATGCTAGCTATTACGGCATGCATTCAGGCGGATACGGCTCAGGTACACATACCTATGACGCCGTCCTCACCGGAGCTAAAGAGGTCCCTCCAGTCAATACCAATACTCACGGAGTCTCCGGAGTATGGTTTAGAGACAACGGAGTCGACATGAACTATTGGCTCTCGATTTGGAATGGTGACGAAATCACCTCTGCCCACTTGCACTGTGGCGATCCAGGAGAAGCCGGTCCTATTGTCGTAGGACTCTACAGCGATCCAAGCGGCACAGACGTTAACGGAAGTCTCGCATCTGGAAATATCGGAAATGCAAACATTCAGAATAGTGCCTCGGGTTGTACGAGTACTATTGGGTACGCAATTCACAACGTTGGCGACTTAGCACGAGCAATTACTGAAGGAAGAATCTACGCAAACGCGCACTCGCAAGCATACCCTGACGGAGTAGCACGAGGACAACTGGAGCGTAGAAGCGATAGCGGCTACTGCGGCAGCGGCACTAACCAGCAGCCATGCTGCGGAAGCGGAACGAATTATCCTCCATGTGGCGGAACAAACTACCCTCCTCATCATGACGACAATAAGTATGATGACAAAAAGGATTATCACGACGGGTACAATCATCACGATCATGACACGTACAAGCATGATGATTACCGAGGGTATCACCACGACAGCAAGAATGATTACGACAAAGACTACGATTCCGACTACAACAAGCACGACTACGATTACAGCGACTATCAGTACAAAGATGAGCAGTACAAGGGTGACTACGATGAGTGGAATTACGATGACTGGAATGACAATAACTGGAACGGCGACTACTACAGAGAGTTCCACGAGAAGTATAACTACGACACTGATTGGAACAATAATGGAAGAACCGTCGACAGTTGGGATTCATACTATGACGATTGGGAATACAGCTACGACTGGAATGATTGGCGCTACAATTCCAACACGCATTCAATCATCGACACCGTCTTTGGCAATCTCCGAAACGTATTCGACAGATAAGTCTTAGAAAGGCTCGAAGCAAAACCGCTCTTTCCGAGCGGTTTTGTTATTGCACTTCCTCACCATTTTAGTAGTATGCGCGCAAGAAGGAGCACACCATGAAACGAGCAAGTCTGGTCTTACTCACCCGCGACAACAAGGTTCTTCTTGGGTACAAGAAGAAAGCTGAAATCGGTACCGGCACACTCAATGGCCCAGGCGGGAAAGTTGAGGAAGACGAAACAATAGTTGCGTGCGCTATTCGAGAAACGCAAGAAGAGATCGGGGTTACCATTCGACCAAAAGATCTAATTCTTGTAGCAATTGTAAAGTTTTTTGCTGCAGGACATCTTGATTTTGAAGTCTTTGTTTACCTGACCAAAAAATTCTCAGGCGAACCCCGAGAAACTAGGTCAATGAAACTTCCAGAATGGTATGACATTCAAAATCTTCCTTTTGACAAGATGCTTGAGTCCGATCGTCACTGGATTCCCATTGTACTTGCTGGCAAAAAATTTCGAGCCAATGTCTATTACAAGGGCCGCGCGCGAGACTTCGAAAAAATAGAATTTTTGCCGTTTATCTAATCCCCTTCCAGTACGTATTGGCAGGGGTTTCTTTATTGTCTAATGTCCCGATTATGCTATAGTGCTCCTACAAATAGCCTTGGATACTACTCGCATTAATCACCAGATCCGCGCAAGCGAAGTTCGCGTTATCGGCCCTGAGGGCGAAAATTTCGGTGTGCTTTCAATAAAAGAGGCCCTGGCGCGCGCTGAAGAAGTCGGGCTTGATCTTATTGAAATTTCTCCAAATGCCAACCCTCCCGTTGCAAAAATCATGGAATATGGTAAATTTCAATACGAACAGGCAAAAAAACGCCGAGAAATAAAGGCCAAATCACACACCACCGAGACAAAATCGGTCCAAGTGAAAATAGGCACCGGCGAACATGACCTTAACCTTAAAGCCAAAAAGGCAGCCGAGTGGCTCGCCGAAGGCCATAGAGTGAAAGTCGATCTGTTTTTGTGGGGCCGGTACAAATTTATGGAATTCAATTTCCTTAAAGACCGTCTCGAGCAATTTTTGAAACTGATCCCAACAGAATATAAAGTTGCAGAGCCGATAGCGAAAAGCCTTAAGGGACTTTCAACAACTATCGAGCGAGTAAGGAAGTAATTTAATCGCCGCGCCTTAAAGGACGATTGCGCGGCATGATTTCGCTAAATCACATGAAAACGAATAAATCATTCACAAAAAGACTTAAGATTACCCGCAGGGGTAAGGTTATTGCGCGCAAACCCGGGCAGAATCATTTCAACGCGAAAGAGAGTCGTTCCACTCAAATGAATGGGCGCCGCTCTCAAAGACTGCACCTCTCCAAACAAGTAATGCAGCGCTATATCACAACCGCTTCACCATCCCGTAATTAATGTATGGCACGCGTAAAAGGAGGCAAAACATCAAACAAGCGCCGCAAGAATATTCTTGCGATGACCAAAGGTTATCGCTTTGGCCGCTCGAAGAAGAAGCGCCAGGCTCGTGAGGCAATCTTTCATGCGGGCAAATACGCATTTGCACACCGCCGCGACAAGAAGAACGATTTTCGTCGTCTCTGGAATGTGCGTATCAATGCAGGCCTCTCACAAATAGAGGGTGCTTTTTCATACAACAAGTTTATTGGTGCACTGAATAAAAAAGGCATTGCA
>DASPJS010000066.1:0-10452 GCA_035628495.1 Minisyncoccota bacterium | reverse complement strand
GAGAGCAACGTTAATTCTTTGGCCTGCTAGGATAAAGGTTGGCCATCTCTCATATAACCAGATGAAGAGCGCTATCGTGAACCAGAAGGAAAGAAACACGTACAAGAAGATAATGCTCATCACCTTGACGATTTTTCTCATGTAGGCCTCCTACTTGTTTCGCCTGCGATTGCTGGTGTCAATCTGCGCCTCATATGCCTATATTTGAGCGGATCGGTCAAGCAAAAATAAAACCGCGGGAAACTCCTTTCTCAAGAAATTTTCCGCGGCATTGCAAATGTGTGAGTTCGATGACGCAGCCGCCAGATGGATCTGGTGAGCATAAGCATCGCGCCGACAATGAATCGGAAGATAACAATGGCCAGGGTTATTTGAACCCATATGCCAAAGTTACCTAATGTCGATTCAATTCGATCTCCCCATGGGTAGGGAAGATACGAGGCAGCGGTGATGACCCATTCATCGACGTGGCGCTTCCACCATGTCAGGTATTCCGGACGGTATACCCAACACCATCCGAAAAAAATCAGAACGGCGAGCATGGTCCAGAAGCGAAAAAAATGCATTCCGATCCAGTCCAGGATCGCTTCGATATTGTGCCTCATTTCTACTCTCCATTTGTTTGGGTATATGCCCAAGACTAACTCTACCTCTATTATATCATAAACGCCGCAGTAAGTCAAGTATCACGGCGGCGTCAAAAAGTGTTGTACTATGAGCGCATAGTAGCGCTTACTAATTAATAAAAACATGGAGAGACCCAAAACGACACCGAAAGATTTCTTCCTCTGGGCAGGAGCGATGATTATGCTCTACGGGAGCGCGATCGCGTTCATTACACTTCTTTTTAACTACATTAACTACGCATTTCCGGATGCGCTTAATTACTACTGGAGTGATCCGTACCAGGGCTCGATGAGTTTTCAGATTGCGACGATCACTGTCATGTTCCCAGTGTTCCTCCTTCTCATGCGCGTTATCCGCAGGGAAATCGCACGTGATTCTTCAAGAGGAGAAATTTGGATTCGCCGCTGGGCACTCTATCTCACACTATTCATCGCGGGGCTTACGATTGTGGGTGATCTCATTACGCTTCTCTACTATTTCCTTTCTGGCCAAGACATCACCGTGCGCTTCCTGCTTAAGGTTCTTGTTGTACTTCTTGTTGCAGGCGGGCTCTTTATGCACTTTCTTGCAGATCTGTGGGGGTACTGGACGAAATATCCGAACAAAGCGCGCTCGATTGGATGGGGAGTGGGCGCACTTATTCTTGCAACAATCATTGCCGGTTTCTTCATAATCGGCACGCCATGGGAAGCTAGGCAGTCGCGCATTGATGGACGGAAAGTAAGCGATCTCCAGCAAATCCAGAGCCAGGTTGTGCACTTCTATCAGCAAAAGCAGCGCTTGCCAGCGACGCTCGATGAACTTAACGATCCGCTTTCATACTTTATGGTGCCGGTTGATCCAGAAACAGGGCAGCCGTATGAATATCGCGCAACAGGATCTCTCGCGTTTGAATTATGCGCGGAGTTCAACAAAGAAAACCAGAGTCGTGTTATTAATGGTCGTGCATTTCCGGCAAGACCTATTGAGAATGTTCCCGCGCCCCTTGGCGGACAAGTTGATAATTGGTCGCACTCTGCAGGCAGACACTGCTATAACAGAACAATTGATCCTGAACTGTACCCACCGTTTCAGAAACCTGCACCGGACATAGTTCGATAACAGTAACTCAACAAATTTATTGTGGTGTGCTACGGTAAAAGCCAATGGCGCCTGTGTACGACCACAAAAAAATTGAAAAGAAGTGGCAGGATATTTGGCTCGCGTCAGGTGCATTTGCAGCAGACGATACTTCAAACAAACAAAAACTTTATGTGCTCGATATGTTTCCGTATCCTTCGGGCTCTGGACTCCACGTGGGCCATGTTGAAGGCTACACCGCGACAGATATATATAGTCGCTTCAAGCGCATGCAAGGGTTCAATGTGCTTCACCCTATGGGGTGGGATGCATTCGGTCTACCTGCAGAGAATTACGCTATAAAAACGGGCATTCCTCCGGCAAAGACTACAAACGACGCGATTAACACGTTCCGATCGCAAATTAAAGCGTTGGGACTTTCCTACGATTGGTCGCGCGAGATTGGCGCCCACAACCCTGACTATTACAAATGGACACAGTGGTTTTTTCTTCTCCTGTATAAAAATGGACTCGCGTACAAAAAGAAGGCGCTTGTAAATTGGGATCCGGTTGATCAGACGGTGCTTGCAAACGAACAAGTCCTGCCCGACGGCACAGCAGAGCGCTCAGGCGCCAAGGTTGAGCAAAAGGAGCTCGAACAGTGGTTTTTTAAGATTACTGACTATGCCGATGCGCTTGTAGATGATTTGGATCAGGTAGATTGGCCGGAGTCGACAAAAATTAACCAGCGTAATTGGATTGGGAGAAGCGAGGGCGCGCTTATAACATTTCCGCTAAAAAACTCAGTCTCCAAACTCGACGTATTTACGACGCGCCCTGACACTATTTTTGGCGCAACATACATGGTGGTGGCGCCGGAGCACCCATGGCTCGCCGAAGCACTGTCGAAAACAAAATCTGCAATCGAAAACGCAGACGAAGTGCGGAAATATATCGAAAAAGCAAAACAAAAAACAGATCTTGAACGCCAAGAAGAAGCGAAAGAGAAAACTGGTGTTGAGCTTAAGGGTGTGAAAGCAATAAACCCTGCAAATCATGAGGAAATTCCAATTTTTGTTGCGGATTATGTGCTCGGCTCCTACGGTACTGGAGCAATCATGGCAGTTCCTGCACACGATGAACGCGACGGCGCGTTTGCAAAGAAATTTAATCTTCCTGTGCGACAAGTCGTTGCTCCGCATTTTGTAGACGCATCAAATCCGCCTCGACCTGATAAGAAAAATGTTCCTCGTGTCGTTGTGCAAGGTATTGTACGCAACCCTAAGGACAACATGGTACTTCAAGTTATTTGGAAACAGCAGCCTTGGAAAACATTTGTGATTGGTGGCGCTGAGGAAGGTGAGGATTTGGTTGAAGCGGTTAAGCGCGAAGTGCGAGAGGAAACTGGCTACAAAAATTTTGCAACAGTTGAGCGCGTTGGTGTTGAAATGCGCTCAGAATGGTTTGCGAATCATAAGGATGAAAATCGCTTTGCACGAATGCATGTGTTTGAGCTAGTACTTGCCAACGAAGATCGCGACGAGCTCAGCACGCAAGAGCAAGAAAAGCACTCGCTCGAATGGGTAGCGTTTAAGGATATTCCAATGGTATTTGGACCGGTGGGGGAAATGCCGCTCATATGGCCAGCTCTTAATGATCTCAAACGAGGCACAATATACACAGGAGACGGTATTCTCATTAACTCGGGAAAGTATTCGGAAACGGAAAGCCAGGAAGCAAAAAAGAAAATTACTGAAGCGGTTGGCGGGAAATGGATGAAGACCTACCGATTGCGAGATTGGCTTATTTCTCGTCAGAGATATTGGGGAGCGCCAATTCCAGTTGTGTACGATCCTGAAGGTGCGCCGCATCCGATACCTGAAGAGCATCTTCCATGGCTCCTTCCTACTGACGTCGAGTTCAAGCCGAAAGGTACGTCGCCACTCGGACAATCAAAAGAACTCCTTGAGCGCACTGAAAAAATTTTTGGCAAAGGATGGAGGCCTGAGATAGATACGATGGACACGTTTGTGTGCTCTTCGTGGTATTACTATCGCTTCGCCGATCCCAAAAATGAAAAAGAATTTGCGACAAAAGAAAAGATTAAAAAATGGCTACCAGTAGATCTGTATGTCGGTGGGGCAGAGCACACGGTGCTTCACCTTATGTACGCACGCTTTTTCACTAAAGTGCTCCAAAAAATGGGATACGTGAACTTCGGCGAGCCGTTTCTTAAACTGCGCCACCAAGGCACAATCTTAGCCGAAGATGGCAGCAAGATGTCAAAGTCCAAAGGTAACGTGATCAACCCAGATGAGATAGTTGAACGTTACGGAGCGGATTCGGTACGGCTCTACGAAATGTTCATGGGACCGCTTGAGGCCATGAAACCCTGGAATACAAAAAACATCATGGGCGTGCGTCGCTTCCTTGATCGGGTGTGGCGACTTGAGGTGAGTGCCTCGGGAGGCGGGGAAGTAGCAATGGATGCGGCCATTCAAAAAATTACTGAGGATATGGAGAAAATGAAATTCAATACAGCAATATCTGCGCTTATGATTGTACTCAATCAATTTGAAGATATTGGCAGTGCACCGCGTGCTTCCTATGAAAATTTTTTAAGACTTCTCACGCCACTTGCGCCGCATATTGCACATGAGCTCGCTGAAAAGCACGGCATCGATATTTCTACCTGGCCATCGTATGACGCTACTAAAATTACGTCTGCGGATGTCACAGTACCAATACAAATAAATGGCAAGGTGCGCGCGTCACTCATAATCTCCAAAAATACAGGACAAACAGAGGCTCTAACGGCAGCACGTGAACTACCGGAAGTCAAAAAATGGCTAGCTCTTGGCAAAGAGATGAAGGCAGTGTATGTTCCTGGCAAGGTCATAAGTTTCCAGACAGAGCAAGTTTGACAAAGGGATTGAGTGTGATATATTAGAACACATCTTTATGCCACAGGTCGTAGACAAAACGGGCTTTAAGCCCAAAGCTATTGTTAAACGTCTTTTAACTTCGCTTCCCGAGCGATCTCGCGTTGTTTTAGAAGCTCGATTTGGACTCGGAAATAACCCTGAAAAAGTCACTCTTGAAGCCATTGGCAAGCGCTGGGGCATCACTAGAGAGCGTGTCCGCCAGATTGAAAACCACGCGCTCAACCAGCTCAAGAAATCTCCTGCCTTTGGCGAAGCTCACGCCGCATTTAATGAACTTGAGCGTATTATTGACTCCTTGGGCGGCATCGTGTGCGAGGATGATCTCCTCGCGTTTATTACGAAAGAGCCAAGCATGCAGAACTATATTTATTTCCTCTTGGTACTTGGCGATCCGTTTAAATATCGAAAAGAAGACGACGAGGTTGAGCGCTGCTGGTATGTAGATCCAGGTCTTGCCGGCAAGGTAGAAGATGCGCTCAAGCGACTCTACGAAGGTCTTTCAGATGAAGATCTGATTCCGGAAGGCGAAATGATCGACCGCTTCCTCAAGGAACTTCAAGAGATCAACGATCGTCACCGCAACGATGAAGTGTTGCGTCGATGGCTCTCGATATCAAAAAAGATTGGCAAGAATCCTCTCGGTGAGTGGGGGCACTCTGCATCGCCTAACGTTAAGACTAAGGGTGTGCGGGATTATGCATACCTCGCGGTTAAAAAGCATGGAAGTCCGCTTCACTTCCGCGAAGTTGCGCAACTTATTGAGAAAATGTTTAATCGCGCTGCCCATGTTGCGACTACTCACAATGAGCTCATCAAAGATAATCGATTTGTGCTTGTCGGACGCGGCATGTATGCACTTAAGGAGTGGGGATATGCCTCAGGCGTGGTGCGCGACGTGATCAGAAACATTCTGCGTGAAAATGGACCGCTTACTAAAGATCAAATTATAGAAAAGGTGCTCAAAGAGCGACATGTAAAACCAGGCACTGTTTCAGTTAACCTCCAGAATCAAAAATACTTCAAGCGTGGCAAAGATGGACGATACGTACTCCTTAAGTAAGGAAGGAGAGTATCCAGCGCACGATTTCCCAGAACACAAAAATTGCAATAAGTAGTGTTAAGCCCTGCACCATACTGATGCGGGCTTTTTGCTGATGCAAAATGTGGCCATGCGCAAGAATATATCCGCTGAATCCCCATAAAAAACGTACAAACCCGAATGCAGCAATAATTGCCAGTACTGAGACGAACACTTGGTAGGGGTGCGTCGCAATTTGTACGAGGAGCTCTGTCACATTTATATTGTATACTACCTATATGCTCTCGCATACGCGTGCAGATGCATTTGCGCGTTGGCTTAGATCGTGGGGCTTAGAGCCTGTTCTTGTAGGGCCAATCTTTGTCACACTTCTTTTTTTATACAGTCTCTCTGCAGACCCATTTGCCGTGCGGGCGTTTTTTGTTGCGCTCGTGGCCATTTCACCTGTATGGGTTCCGATACTTTTGCTGCGGTATTTTTGGGTACTGTGGATGCGGTATATTCGCTACCAATTTTGGTTTAAGCAAGACCACGTTCTTTTAGAGGTGACGCTGCCACCAGAAGTGCAAAAGTCGCCTCTCGCTATGGAGGTGTTTTTGACAACATTGTGGAACTCTTCGGGTGAGCTCACCTTTATCGATCGTATTTGGAAAGGGGGCCAGAGAATGGTGTGGAGCCTTGAGATCGCTTCAACGGAAGGACAAATACGTTACTACATTTATATGAGACGCACGTGGAGAAATATTGTTGAATCTCGTCTGTACGGACAATTTCCGGAAGCGCGTGTTATTGAAGCGGTGGATTACGCATGGAACCCGGCGATAAATTTTGATGAATATGAACTGTGGGGTCTCGAATATGACAAGCAAGATATCGGCGCACTTCCCATAAAAACCTATCGCGACTATGAACTCGATAAAAATACTGACGAACCTGAAATGATCGTCGACCCGTTTACACACATACTCGAATTTTTTGGAAGCATCGGAAAAGATGAGCATTTGTGGCTTCAATATATTGTGCGCACACGCAGAAAAGATGAATGGTTTGGGTTTACGCTCAAGCGCGATGAATACAAAGAATCAGCAAGGGAGAAAATAACGGACATGATTGCCGCCGCCGCGAAGCGCTCAAAAGATCTGCTCGGCAAACTTGAGATTTCAGATCCAGAAGGTATAGCGCTCAAGCAGGCAGCTTCTCGAGGCGCTGCGCTGCTCTCAGAAGGAGAGCGCAATAAGGTTGAAGCTATCGAGCGCTCACTCAACAAGCTCCTTTTTGAATGTGGAATACGAGGAATTTACGTTGCAAAAAAGGATCGCTTTGCCGGTACGAACAACGGTGGGCTGGTGCGCATGTTTGATCCTTTCCGTGCGCCAGAGCACAATGTACTTAATCCTACCCGTGGGTTAACCATATTCGATTACCCGTGGCAGGATTTCCAAGGCATACGGCGTACGCGTATTCGCCAACAGCTATTCTTCCATTATCGTCATCGTGCATACTTCTTCGTACCGTACGACCAGGCGCCAGTATTTCTCACCACTGAAGAATTAGCGACGCTATGGCACTTCCCGAGCTCAGCGGTTCAGCCGCCTGGACTCCAGCGCGTTGCCGCTAAACGTGCCGAAGCGCCACCTGGTCTGCCGACAAACGCTTAATACATGCAATTTAGATCACCACGATACAGTATAAAAAGATTTTTTGTTCGATGGGGCTGGAAACTCCGCCGTCGCGCTAAGACGTATTTTATTGCATTGGCGCTCGTTATAGGATTTTTGTACTTCACGTTTATGTCGGCACCGTTTGGTTTTCCGGTCGGAGCCTACGTTAATATTCCTCAAGGTACGTCACTTGGTTCAGCGGCACACGTACTTCAGGAGAAACAAATCATTCGCAATGAATTTCTATTCAAAGTACTGGTGCGTCTAATAGGATCAGAGAAGCATATCGTCGCGGGAGAGTATTTCTTCCCGCGCAGAGGCAATGTCTTTACCATGGCGTGGCGCTTTGGATCAGGCGATTTTAATATCACTCCAACGCGCGTGAGGATACCTGAAGGCGCTACGGTTAAAGATATCGGAAAAATCCTCGCTGACAGTATTCCCAACTTCAATCACGGTGCATTTATGTATGCGGCACAAGGGAAGGAAGGATACTTGTTCCCCGACACCTATTTCTTTATGCCGGGGCAGGGAGTAGAGGAGATCATGACAACCTTCACTAATAATTTTTCGAAGCAAGTTGGGAGTATTCAATCAAAAATTGACGCGTTTGGAAAACCGATCTCAGAAGTCATTGTCATGGCGTCGCTCCTAGAGCGTGAAGCGCCGCGCATGGAGGACAGACGCATCATTGCTGGAATCCTATGGAAGCGAATTCGTCTTGGTATGCCGCTTCAAGTAGACGCAGTCTTTCCATATATCATGGGCAAGAATTCATTCGATCTTACTAGAAAAGATTTACAATTTGATTCGCCGTACAACACCTATCTCTATAAAGGACTTCCGCCTGGAGCAATTGCGAACCCCGGACTCGAGGCGATTCTTGCAGCAGTAACTCCGGTTCAGAGCGAATATCTGTTTTATCTCTCTGATAAATCGGGAAATATGCACTACAGCGCGACCCACGATCAGCACGTGTCTTTAAAAAATAGGTATTTAAGATGATAATTCAAGTCGTATGATTAATGAGCAACTCTTAGCGTATGTTCGAGCCCAGCGAGCTGCCGGAGTTTCTAAAGATGCGATTATTGCTGCGCTTGCGCAAGGTGGGTGGACTTCGCAAGATGTGAACGAAGCTTTTGCTGCTATTGAGGGTGTGCGCATAGTACAACCTCCGCCAATGCAGCCTCCTGTTCAGTCTATGCCGGGAGCGCAACCGATGCAGACAAGCGTGAGTCCGCTTCCGGCGACACGACCAATTATTGTACGCACTCCGAACGCCCTGCCAGTGCAACCCAAGAAAAAACGTAGGGGTACGTTCATTATGTTTCTGCTTTTCCTTATTGTGCTTGCAGGAGCCGGCGTATGGCTATATCTTAATCCGCAACTCCTTTCAGCAATTCCTGGATCAGAGAGAATTTTTGGTTCACTTGAGCCCGAAGCAACTCTAGAAACGGATACGACACCGCAAGAGCCAATACGCATTGTGCCGACTATTTCTACAACAACCAATTCGACATCCGATGTATCTGCGACAACCACGACAGACGAAGAATAGAAAAGTATTTGTCGGTCTCTCCGGCGGGGTTGATTCTGCGGTCTCAGCGGCACTTCTACAAAAGGAGGGCTACGAGGTAACAGGCGTATTCATTCGTATACAAATTTCAGGATACCCTTGTCCTGCCGCACAAGATAGGATTGAGGCGATGCGCGTTGCTGCGCATTTGAGAATACCATTTATTGAAATCGATCTTTCCAAAGAGTACGAACGTGAGGTCTTTGGACCTACGCTCAAAGAGTTCTCAGTCGGGCGGACTCCAAATCCGGACACTTTGTGTAATGAAAAAATAAAATTTGGTATATTTTTTGATTATTGCCGTTCGCAGGGAGCAGAATTCATTGCGACGGGACATTATGCTCGTGTTGTACATAACACAAATTCTGTGGAGATGTGGAAGGGAACCGATTCAGAAAAAGATCAGAGTTATTTTTTGTGGGGTGTCGGTGAAACAAAACTTCGTCACACGCTGTTTCCCGTCGGGCAGCTCAAAAAAACTCAAGTGCGAGAGCTCGCGAAAAAATTTTCTCTACCGAATGCTGCGCGACATGACAGCCAAGGACTCTGTTTTCTTGGCAACATAGAACTTGAAGATATGCTCAAGCGCGAAATTGCGCCAACACCAGGCGACGTACTATCAGAAGACGGCGCAATCGTGGGTACCCACCAGGGCACGCCGCTTTACACGCTCGGGCAGAGGCATGGATTTACACTTTTTACTGAATCACCTGAAGCTCGTGCTCAATATATAGTTCAAAAGGATATGTCCGCGAATACCCTCACTGTTTCACCATCAAAATTCCCACGTGGGTTGAGCGAGACGCAGGTGATTATTACGGGTACTAACTGGATCGGCGACATACCAGATGGCCCCGCGCAGGCCCGGTATCGGTATCGCCAGAATCTTATTCCTGCTTCACTTGTGCGAAACCGGGATAATACAATGATTACACTACGAGAGCCGCATTATGTACCACTCGGACAGTCTTTGGTGCTCTATCGTGGCGAGCGATGTTTGGGAGGCGGCGTCATTTCAAGTGCTACACTAATTGAGTAGCTCACATGTCTATACTTATTGCGAAAGCAGACGGAACGTCAGAAGCGTTTGAGCGCAGTAAACTTATCTCGTCACTTGAGCGCGCCGGAGCGAAATCTGATATTGCTCAAAATATTGCGCAAGAAATTGAAAAACGCCTTGAGAGCGGCACTTCAACACACGTAATTTATTCAAAAGCATTTGCACGACTGCGCGATTTTAAAAAGGCTGCCGCGGCTCGTTACAGCCTCAAGCGTGCGGTACTAGAATTTGGACCCTCTGGCTTTCCATTCGAATCATACATTGGTGAACTTTTTAAAACAGAAGGATTTGAAACGCGTATTGATCAGCTCGTTAGGGGAAAATGCGTGGAGCACGAAGTAGATGTAGTTATCACAAAAGGCGAAGAAACGATCTACGCAGAGGCAAAATTTCACAACGCTGCAGGTTTTAAGACTGATCTCAAAGTAGTGCTCTATGTTAAGGCTCGCATTGATGATATTGGGCAGGGACGGGGGCTTGTCGTC
>DASPJS010000065.1:0-7963 GCA_035628495.1 Minisyncoccota bacterium | reverse complement strand
TTTCATCGAGTTTGGTAAGGCCTTGTGTTACTTCCTTAATAAGCCGCGCTGATTCCCCTAACTGAGTGCGCACCGTCTCGTGTACTTGCTTAGACGTCTCTGCAACACGCGCGTCAAGCGTTCTCGTGAGATCCTGGAGCTGATTTTGAAGGAGCATAAGACCATCGGAGTCGGTGTAGCTCGCCTGCTGCGCGCGGCGCCACATGACGAATAACATTCCGAGGTTTCCCAGCACCAAGAGAGCCAATATTCCGATGACTATTTCCACATAGCCATTTTAGCATTTTTTGCTATTATCCTCTCTATATGTCACATCAAGAACTAAAAGAAGCAATAAAAGACGCTATGCGCGCTAAGGATGCCGTGCGACTGTCCGTGTTGCGCGGCCTCTTAGCTTCGGCAACAAACGAGCTTGTTTCGAAGGGTCGCAAACCCGACGATATGCTTACGGATGACGAACTTATGACAGTCATCATTCGTGCCAGCAAACAGCGAAAAGACTCTATCGAGCAGTTTGAAAAAGGCGGCCGCCCAGAACTCGCTGAAAGCGAAAAAGCGGAGCTCGCAGTTCTTGAAACGCTCCTTCCTGCACAAATGTCTCGCGAGGAAATTGAAAAAGCTGCAAAGGAAAAAGCTCAGGCTATGGGCATTGCCGACAATACTAAGGCGAACCAGCTCATGGGAGCACTCATGAAAGACCTCAAAGGACGCGCTGATGGTAACGTTGTAAAAGAGATTGTTTCAGGCCTTTTTTCCTAGACTTGCATTTTAAGCGCAACTGTGGTATAATAGAGTAGGTTAGGTCATTGATTCGAGGAGGCCATATGGCAAAAGATCAATTTGTTTCCGGTTTGCCGGACAAACATCCACCGCGTCCACGAACTCTTGATGACGCGTTGCGCGATGCGCTAGACGCACCGCGCAAAAAGAAGTTCAACCGGCTTCGAAGAAAATTCTCATCGCCGTCGACACCTGAGACACGTCGCATCACTGCACGCATGCTCGGAGAGAAGGAAGATGAATGATCTCCCCTTTCATGCAATCGACGGCGTGCTTCAGGCGCACATCCTTACAGATGAGCACCTAAAAGAAGCAGAGTCGCTTCACGCGGGGAGTATTCGATTGATCTCGCATGGACGCTACAATGCCCGGCTCAAGGTCGGTAAGGAGGTGTGGAAGTTTTCCATTTCGGAAGATGCCCTCGAGTTTACCGCTACGGGCGGTGACAGGAGAGGTGATCCAATCCAGCGCCACCTCGCGTTCCACCGCGCCGCAGAAGCCATTCTTGGTTTGCGCCGCGGCCATAGTGAATACCGCGAGTCAGATAATAAGCGCCGAAAAAGACGATTCCACGTTGTGTAAACGACGAAGCCGCCATGGGAAACCGTGGCGGCATTTTTTATTAAGATTATTTTAAATATTTCTTATTTTTGATCTTATCGGGAAGTAAACTATCGGTATCATAGGCTTTATACCCCTTTCCATACTTGAGATTTTTCATCAATTTTGTAGGTGCATTTCGAATTTTAAGTGGAATAGGTAGATTCCCATACTTACGCACATCATCGAGCGCTTCAAAATAGGCATCGTACGAGCGGCGATCTTTTTTACACTGCGCCAAGTACGCCACACCGTGCGCAAGATTAATAGCGCACTCTGGATAACCAATCTTGCTGCACGCTTCAAACACCGCATTTGCAACGACCAGTGCGGTGGGTTGCGCGAGACCAATGTCTTCACTCGCAAATATAACCATCCTGCGTGCAATAAATAACGGATCCTCCCCTGCCTCGACCATGCGCGCGAGATAGTAGAGCGCCGAATCAGGCTGTGACGCACGCATAGATTTTATAAATGCGCTGATGGTGTTGTAGTGTTCTTCCCCTTTCTTGTCATAGCGCAAATGGCGGGATTGGATCGTTTCCATTAGCGTATCGACCGAAATCTTCCCGTAGAGCTTTTGAGCGCTTTCAAGTGTCGTAATTGCCTGTCGAGCATCTCCTCCAGCCATCCTGATGAGCCAATCTCTCGCTTCCTTAGGAACCTTGAGTTTCGTGCGTTTGATTATTGCGTCCATCTCCTCTTCGTTAAGTTCATTTAGGATAAAAACGCGACAGCGTGAGAGGAGCGCTGGGATAACTTCAAAAGATGGGTTTTCTGTCGTTGCACCCACTAGCGTGAGCTCTCCTCTCTCAACATACGGGAGCAAAAAATCCTGCTGCGCCTTGTTAAAGCGATGGATTTCATCAATAAATAGGACTTTTGGCTTAACGGAAAATTGTAGTTCCCCTTTCTCGCCCACGATGCGCTTGATGTCTTCTTTTCCTGAATCAACTGCAGAAAGTTCGTAAAACTCTGCGTCGATTGCCAACGCATAGAGTCGCGCGAGCGTAGTCTTTCCACTTCCCGGTGGACCCCATAATAGAAATGAGAAGAGGTGGCCCTCTTCCATAGCAACTCGCAATGGCTTTCCTTTTCCGACCAAGTGTTCTTGCCCCACAAATTCATCGAGAGTTTTGGGACGAATTTTATTTGCGAGCGGTTCCATGCCCACATTGTACCTTTCTCGTGTCTCAGAATATATTTAAAAACGCGATTTGCCTTGTGTAAACTCACGTATCGATGCTACGTTCAGCGCGGCTGTTTTCAGTCGGAAAGAGAGGTCAAAATGAAAGTTCGGATGATAGTTGGCGCGTGCGCGATGTTTGCACTCGGCATTGTCTTTGAACATTCGGCATCGGAAAATGTTTCACTTTCAGACATGGGTTCGTCCTTGGTTCCAAAGTTTATTTCCGAAGCGATAGCCGGCGGTAACTACAACAAGGATGGCCACAAGAAAGGACATGGGCATAAGGACGGAAAGAAGAATCATTCGCGCAAAGGCAATCCTCCCGACAAGGGTGGCTGTCAGGGCGACAAGAATTGCGTGACCTGGAAAATTGAACCGCCCAAAAAGATTGTTCTCAAGAAACGCAAGCCTGAAATGTGCCCTGCTACTGAGACCGTATACAAGACAAAAAAGGTGTATGTGCAGGCAACGCCTCCTCGGGATCTGCAGTGTCCAAGCAATATTTTGCCGGCAGGTGTAACCGTTTGGAAAATGGGTAAGCATCTGTGTGTCCGAAGCGGCGGCGAGGAAATTTGCCAATACTTCCCCAACTTACGATAGTCGTGCTGGGCGCGGAGCAATCCGCGCCTTTTCAATTGAAATGTCTTACCTTGCCTTCCATTAGCACACTCTACTTGCGACGTTTATGCGTCGTTGCATTCTTAAGGGCGCCGCCCGCAAGTTCTTCGAAATAATCGCGTCCTTTAATAAGAAGTTGTTTGGGTGACGGAATGCGATCTGCAGCATAAAGCTCATGGTACTCGCTGCGTCTCCCTTCGACATAATCGGCGATGAGACGCGCGGCTATGCCTGCGTAGGTCATACCGTTTCCCGAAAATCCAAATGTATATATAATTCCGCTCTCGCCATAAGGACCAATGAAAGCAAGGCCGTCTATGGGTTCCAAAATCGGACCAGTCCACTCTCTCACTACCGTATAGGATTCGCCAAAATGCTCATCGATGTAGGTTTTTAGCGCCGCAAAATTTTTCTCGGGAGCTATGGGCACGTCTCGACGGTGATCTTCGCCGCCGATGATGATATGCGTCTTTTTGTTGCGAATATCGACACGAAAATAATGATATGGATTTTCCATATCCTCATAAATAGCTTCTGGTATCTTTTTATCAACTACAATTTCGTGCATATAGGTGACATACATTCCTTTTTTAAGGAATAATCCCGCAGGCTCGCCAAAAGGGCTATATGTTGCGCTCACCACCTTTGGTGCATATACCTCGCCCTTGCGTGTTCGCACGACTTTCGTCCCATTGTCGGCATGAATCGCTATAGCTTCACTCTTTTGGAAAATCTTGCCGCCATGCTGTAGAGTGGCCTGCGCCACCCCATATATAAACTTAAGCGGATGAAATTTCGCCTGATTCTTAACTTCGAGGTATCCGTAATTAGTAAACCCTAATTGCCCGGTACCACGCGCTATATCAACGTCTAATTTTTTACCTGCCTCGAGCTCATCGCTCAGGTCTTTTGCTTCCTTGTGCGTGCCTGCGTACATATAGTTGCTGACCCGCTTAAACTCGCATTTGATGTTCTCATCGTTCACGATACCTTCGATGTAGGTAATTGCCTCGCGATGAGAGCGCACGATCCGCTGTGCATTCTCCTTGCCATACGTTCCTTCAAGGTCCGAAAGATTCGTGTCAATGATTTCTGTGAGAAACGCTGTCGTGTACTCTGTCGCTCCTTCGCCCAATTCCTCTGCCTCAAGCACAACGACGCTCTTTCCCTCTTTTGCTAACTGATACGCAGATAGAAGGCCCGTAATGCCGCCGCCAATGATTGCGACATCGGCATCAACGCGACCTTTGAGCTCCGGATATGAGGGCTTTGGCGCACCTTCGCGCCACGGTGTTTTAGTTTTTGCTTTCATGCCACTACTATGCGTCTCTGGCGATGAAGCAAAAATGAGGTGTTAGCGCTTGCGAGAATTAATTTTTACTCCTGGCAGATCCAAATGTTCAAACGCAGCCGCGAAATTAAGTCCAACTTTTTTGCCCGGGTTAAAAATATTGAGAGGATCAAAGATGCGCTTTACTTCATAAAAAAGCGAATACATAGCCGGGCCAAACATTTTCTCAACATACGGTGTTCGAATGAATCCGTCATTGTGCTCTCCTGAAATCGAACCGTTATAGGAAATCA
Organism: Minisyncoccota bacterium; assembly: GCA_035628495.1. Taxonomy (GTDB): domain Bacteria; phylum Patescibacteriota; class Minisyncoccia; order Phycocordibacterales; family SBAW01; genus GWA1-54-10. Next base: position 3,192 of record DASPJS010000065.1, on the reverse strand, counting down.
CAAGATCATATACTTTGTGCGATAGCTCATCAATAATTTTCGCGGTCTTCTTGTCCTTTGGATCAACAAGCGGGATAATGTGAAAATTTCCATCGCCTACATGCCCCGCGATTGTGTAGGTCATCGAGTAGTGCGACAAAATTTCTTCAAGTTTTGGAAGAAACTCGGGGAGTTTTTGCGGCTCAACGACAAAATCATCAATGAATGGCGCGGTTCGCAGTCCTCTGATTTTTTTGCGAAGCAAATTAAAACTCTCGCGACGAATAACCCAATATTTCCGCGCTGCACGCTCATTTCCTGCAACGCGCACCTGAATATGGCTTTTGCTCTTTTTAATTTCCCCTGCGAGCATCTGTGCTTCTATCGTAGCTGCTTTTTGCGACTCAGAGCGGAATTCAGCCATAAGCACGAGCTTCGGAATTCCTCCCGTGAGAAGCATCCAAACTTCCGGTAAAAAAGAAAGGCCAAGCGAAAAGATTCCTGCCTTCATTTGTGTTGCGAATTCCGGAAAATATTTAACTGCGAGTTTAAAGGTATGGTCGTCATACGACTCAAATGAATCAGGTTTGTGCTTTAGCACTTGTGGCACTACTTCACCCAGCTCCTTGAGAGAGTCAAGGAACATGATAGTCATAGCGGAGTAGGGCTTTGGCCGCACTAGTTCAAATTTTACTTTTGTTATGATGCCAAGCGTCCCCTGTGCCCCAACCATGAGCCGCGCGAGATTGAGTCGCGTTTTTCCATCACCGATATCCCACAGCGCGTAGCCCGAAGAATTTTTCTCAACGTGCGGTTTGTTTTCTTCAATAATTGTGCGGTGCGCAGGAGTAGAAACAAGCGCGCTCATTTTGCGGTATATCTCTCCTTCGAAGGAGACTTCATTGAGTTTTTCTTTGAGAGCGTCACCCGAGAGATTTTTAAGTATATGTTTTTGTCCATCGCTGAGGACAACCTCGAGCTCCTGTACATAGCGCGCGGTCTTTCCATATTTGAGATTTTTTTCACCGCCGGAGTTGTTTGCGGCCATGCCTCCCACTGTGCAAATCTCGCGAGACGCCGTGTAACTTGGGAGTTCTAGCCCTTTCTTTTTAGTTTCTTTATCGAAATCGCGGAAATACATCCCCGGCTCAACCACGGCATAATTCTTTCCAATCTCAATAAAGCGGTTAAGATGCCGCGTCATGTCGAGAATAATCGAATCATTTAAAGGACCTCCTGACATGTCGGTTCCTGCAGAGCGCGCCGTTATGGAAATACGTGTTTTAGGAATTTGTTTTTTTCGCGCTACAAATCGTACAGCGGACGCTACGTCGTCAGCGTTTTTCGGAGAAAACACTACTTCCGGCTTCACGACAAAGAGACTCGCGTCGCGCGAAAAGCGCTCACGCACAGCCTCAGAATCATCAACCTCGCCGCGCACTACTTTGCGCAATTCATGCCCCAGGGAACCCATGTCTCTATTCTACCGTGTATTTTGCGGGACCAGACCACTCAGATCTTCAAATGTGACTCCTTGAGGCAGCGTAAACATAGATTGGTCTACACTCCAGGGCGTACATTCATAATCCGTTCGCTGATTTGGATCAAACCACTGCGTAGCTTGGCTGCCTTGTGCGCTCAGGGTGTCAAATGAGAGCTTGTATCCCTGCTCCATTTCATCAGTCCATATATAACTCTCGCCACCCCGCACGATCATATGTGAGTGAAGCGTTTGCCCGTTAGCCGTAGAGGTAAAATCTCCGCGCATCTGACCATTTGCGATGTACGTTGTACCCGACGAACTTGTCTGTGCTGTTGCTGTTTGGAACGTGCAACGCTGTGGCGTGGCCGAAGTTATTAAATCTCTCAATGTCGTGCTTTGAGACTGCGCAGTTGTCGTGCTCTGCTCATTTTGCGTCGCTGGCCCTGGGTTTGGATTGGCCCCCAGAAACATCCATGCTGCAACACCGGCCGCTACTACGGCGATTACTCCAAATACATACCACCACATATTTGAGGTTGTGGGCGTATGTGCATTTGTATTTTCATCCATAGAAAAATAATACTGGATAATTCCAACCTAAGTATATCATTCGCTATATTGCGTCTCATTTGACATTTACTAGTGAAATCTGTTGTAATCGGCGCTGGATCAGCACGGAGGATACATGCGACGATTCGCACGGGTGACGATACTCGGCTTCGTCGCTCTCATTGTTCTGATGTATGGTGTCATCCCTAGAGCCGACTGGGAAAAAAGAGGGGCTGAGATCTTTGCGCAGGAAAAGTGTCTGGCACTCGCATTGTATTGGGAAGGACTCATTAGTGAGCCGCTCGACGGATTGCGAGCCATCGCGTGGGTGGTGTTCAATCGCATTGAGAGCAAACATTTTCCCGACACAATCTGCGACGTCGTAAGTGAGTCAACTGGCGAGCTCTACAAGTGCCAGTTTACGTTCGCATGCGATGGGAAAAGTGATATGCCACAAAATGGCATACGCTGGCTTAAGTATCTAGCGCTCGCCTTCTGGTGGAATAACGTGTCCGCAGGCGGCGACCTTACTGCCGGCGCGACACACTATTACGCGCATCGCGAAGTAACACCTGGTTGGCTCAAAGATATGGAGGGTTGCTACAAAATAGGCAATCACACGTTTTGCCGCTCAGGGCGGCGTGGCTCCGATGTGTAACTCTGCGCCGAGGTACGTACCTCGGCGTTTTATTTTCTTTGAGAACAAACCGCCAGAGCTTTTTTACCCAAAGTCCTGCATAGTCTATGCCTATGCGTGGCGTTTTTTTAATTTGTTTAGCCTCAAGGCGAATACCTCTGTCCTCAATCCAAAGACCTGATTTTTTGCTTAGTGGAAGATTATTAAGCGTCTTATCAATCGCGAGCGCTTTTGCTAGCCGTGCTGGACCTACAATATTTCCAGCTGCGCGTATTAATACTGCGCTCGGTTCATGCTCCTTTCCTGTCACGATATTGAGCATGAAGTGCATGCCGTAGGTAAAAAACACGTAGATGATGCCAGGATGATTAAACATAGGAGTTGTACGGATGGTTTTTCCGAAGCGCGCATGAGATGCCTTGTCTTCACTGCCGCCGTACGCCTCTACCTCAGTAACCATAAACGCAATTTTTTTCTTTCCCAAAGTGCGCACCAAAAATTTACCAATAAGATCTCGCGCGACTTCGGGTGACGGTCTATCGAA
>DASPJS010000064.1:0-2345 GCA_035628495.1 Minisyncoccota bacterium | reverse complement strand
AACAGGAGATTGGCCGTTTGTTGCGATCGCGCGCTTTCTGGTCTGGTTTTTGGCGGGGGTTTGGCGCACCAGCGCACCTCTTCTTGAGAGCAAAGATAAAACGATAGTGCAAATCCCGACTTCGCGTCGGGATTTTTTATTGATTTACCGTTTTTCTTCGTGCAAAACCGCGCTTTTTCTTTTCTTCAGCGAGTATTTCGAGTGCGCGAGGAAGTTCGATAGCGTATACGTCATCAGTCTTGAGTGATCGGAAATCGCCGTCGTGCATGACATACGGGCCAAAGCGCCCAATATTTGCCACGATTTCTTTTCCTGTTGTGGGGTGAGCGCCTAATGTGCGGGGAAGTGAGAGGTATTTAAGCGCATCTTCAAGAGTGACCGTTTCTGGATCTTTGTCCTTAGGGAGACTCGCGCGCTTAGGTTTTATTTTTGTTTTCGCACCCTTAATCACCTCTCCTACTTGCACATACGGCCCGAACTGTCCGGTGAGCACAAAAATCGGCTCTCCAGTTTCAGGATAATTGCCAATTGGCTTAGGTGGTTCATTTGAAATGATCTCGCCCGTCGCAGTACGCGAGCCGGTACACTCTGGAAATCTGGAGCAACTCATGAATTTGCCTTGGCGGGAGAGTTTAAACACCATTGAGCTGCCGCATACAGGGCAGGGGAATTCTTTTGGCACTGGCCCCAAGTCAGTGATTTTGCGGGCGTCTTTTGATTTAATTTTTACTTCTTTTTGAAATGGCTGATAGAAATCGCTGAGTGTCTTTGCGTATTCCCGCTTTCCTTCGGCGATTTCATCGAGCTCGTCTTCCATCTCTGCGGTAAACGTATCGCTAATGTAGGAAGGGAAGTTCTCCTCTAGAAACGTTGATACCACATCACCCGTTTCGGTTGGCATGAGTGTTCGCCCTTCTTTGGTCACGTAGCCGCGATCTACCAGCGTTTTCATGATGGATGCGTACGTAGAAGGGCGTCCAATACCGCGCTTTTCAAGTTCTTTAATGAGTCCTGCCTCGCTGTAGCGCGGAGGCGGAGTTGTCTGCTTTTCCTCCAAATCGATATTTTTTACCTCAAGTTCCTCTTTGGCGGAGACTTTTGGCAGCTCTACATCTTCTCCGCGCGCTGCAGGGTCAGCCTTGAGCCATCCGTCAAAAACGACTCGTGAGCCGTTAGCGGCAAACTGCGGAATATTTTTGTCTTTCGTTGCCGCAAGAACCTTGGTCTTGAGCAGTTTGGCGTCGGCCATTTGAGAAGCAGCTGTACGGCGCCAAATGAGTTCGTACAGTTTCTTCTGTTCGGGCGTACCACTGATAGTTTCTTTTTCAATATGGGTTGGACGAATCGCTTCGTGAGCTTCTTGTGCGTGTTTGGATTTCGAAGTAAATGTGTGGCTCTCAGCATATTCTTTACCAAACCTTTTCTCAACCACAGCGAGAATCGCTGTGCGCGCGGGAACTCCTAAGTTCACACTGTCGGTACGCATGTAGGTTATATGGCCTGCTTCGTATAAGCGCTGAGCAATTTGCATGGTGCGCGATGGAGTAAACCCAAGTCTTGTCGAAGCAGTCTGTTGGAGTGTTGAGGTTGTAAATGGGGCGCGTGGAGAGCGTTTCATTTCACTCTCCTCTACAGAGTCAACCGTCAGGCCATCTTTTTTAACTGCCTCGATTATTTTTTCTGCAATATTCTTATCCCGCGGTTCCTCCACACAAAATAGTTGAAGCGCATCTTTGCGGGGAGTCTCAGTGTTTGCCGTTATGACGTAGTAGGTTTCGGGCGTAAACGCTCTAATCTCACGCTCTCGCTCCATAAGAATCCGAAGGGCCGGAGACTGCACGCGCCCTGCAGAAAGTCCATAGCGTACCTTTTTCCAGATAAGTCCGGAAAGGTCATAACCCACCAGGCGGTCAAGGACTCGACGTGCTTCTTGCGCTAGGCGCAAGTGCTCATCTATATCGCGAGGGTGCTCGAGCGCTTCTTTGATCGCTTCTTTGGTAATCTCGTAAAAGACAATGCGAGACGGTTTCTTAAGTTTGAGCTCTTCTTTGATGTGCCAGGCGATTGCTTCTCCTTCGCGGTCGGGGTCGGTTGCAAGAATAACTTCATCCGCTTTTTTTGCAGCGAGTGCCAAATCATGGATTACTTTTACTTTTGCAGGCACAACTTCATAGTGCGGCACAAAGCCCCCTTCGATATCAATCGCTTTTTTATTACTTTTCGGGAGATCGCGCACGTGTCCTACAGATGCGCGCACGACAAAGTCGCCACCCGAATCAATATCTCCCAGGTATTTTTCAATAGTCTTCGCCTTTGCGGGCGATTCTACAATAACGAGTTTCATT
>DASPJS010000063.1:0-7404 GCA_035628495.1 Minisyncoccota bacterium | reverse complement strand
ATTGCGTCCTCTAGTTCTATAAGCTACCCGAAGTTTCCTGCGAGATTGTTTGAGTCTTTATGCACCAATCGCACGCATAGCGAGTGAACTTAATCTCGTATTGTTCGTAGTTATTTTCTTCGGATATAGCCCATCTATGTCCTCCAAAGAAACAAAATATTTTTCGTACAATTTTCACTTAATATGGCATCACCTGGCAGGGGTTCATGCCGCTAGGAGAAGCCGAGCGGTTTAAGAAGTAGACAGCGTCGACGGGTAGAGTATAGCACTCTATATCTTAAGTTATCTTAAAGAAGGCCTCTATTTTAGGGTGAAATATCATGTTCCAATGATATTTTGATAAATATGCTGCTATATGACGCTCCACAATTGTGCTCTCCTCGCGAAAATTATATTCGCGATGCTCATTATTTTGCGGAGGCGACGCAGCGTCGTGCCGTCGGGTGCGGAAGATAGGGATTCGGTCCTTACAGGACCAATAAGATTTTTTACGGAAGGATTCGGTCACAAATAATTTTCCGCTGAAAATTTTCGCGACCCCGCCTCGGCGCCGACGCGCCTGCGGCTTTCGAATCCGCCGCTACTCTCGCAAATGATGTCTCGCTCAGACAGCTCCCAGCTGTCTTCGCGAATCATTGCGGAGGCGGAAGGATTCGAACCTTCGGACCCCTTTCGGGGTCAACAACTTAGCAGGTTGCTGCTTTCGACCGCTCAGCCACGCCTCCATGATGTGCTTCGCACATAGTAACAGAGATGTGGCTTCGCGCTAAAGCGCGCCCTAAAGCCTGCTCGGATTATCCCTCGCATCGGCTTTTTCTGCTTCACAGAATCGGATGAAACAGAAAGTAGTTTCTGTTTCATAGCTACGCCTCCAATACCTCAACACCTTACACTAAAAAATAGGCTTTAGCACGTAAATGAATGATATTATTCTTTTATGCCTCCTACGTCTCCGATCCCAAATGACATTCCTCCGCCTCCTACACCCGAGTCATCAAACACCACGATTACTTCACACCATCTACCTCGAAAAACAATTTGGATAATTGTATCGGGATTTGCTTTTATCTTCATCATCGGTCTTGCTAGCGCATCATATTATAAAAATATACAAGGAGAAGAACCTGATTCCTTAACTACGCAGAATGCTGAAGTTGAGAATGTAAGTACTACATGCGCCGAGAATCCAATTGGCTCCATCAGCAATGGATTTGCTTCCACTCCTGGATCTCAGGATCCACCAAAATTCAATATCGTTGCGACAATACCGCGGGCAAGCGGGATACTTTCAGTAACAAAAGGTAATCCGTGGGTAGCAGAAAATAAACTTGCATATATTGTGGCGAAAAGTGGTGCAGACGACATACTCTACTTTGATGGAAAAGAGATATTGCGCGCTCCATTCATTAACCCCCTTGAAGAAATAACTGATAAGTTCGCGTATTTTTTCAGAAACGGGCGGGGTAGCGAATTTACCCGCTACGTTATTTATGGAGACCAGAAATACCCATTTAACGACAATGTAGCTGATTCAAAAATAGTCGATGAAAAGCCGCTCGTAATAGGTAGCAGTGGCGGTACATATCTTTGGGGCGATAAAATTTTATCAAAATTTGAGGGGCCCTATAAGTTTAAAGAGATAGTTTTTGGCATTGATGGCAAGTCTGGTCATACCAAGACAGTCGATTTGGGAACTCAAGCAATTGAGGTTTATGGTGATGAGGTCGAACTTCCAAAGCTAAAGCATACCTTTATGTTTGAGGGAAAAGAATATGGAACTGAGTTAGGAGGCATACCAGCAGAAAATATACACTCTCGTACAATTGCAGTGCTTTGTAATGGTAAACCGGTATACATCGTCAAAGCTTCTGAGTCACTTTTAGACGTAAGTGAATTTGTTGTATATGAAGGCAAAATTATTGGTGGTCCCTATTATGTTCTTAAGTTAGCTATTGTCGGAGGCAGTATTATCGTGCATGCGCAAACACAAGAAGAAAAGTTTATCCTAACGAAGGATGGTACAGAGATCGGTTCGCAGTATGATTCTATTACGGGCTTTCATAGTCATGAGGGACATTTGGTATATGTGGGAGTCAATGATGCATATAGCGGAATAATAAAACTACAGGTTCAAAGCCCAACAGGCAAAATGATTGAAAAAGTTGTGAACAAGCCTGACCCGCACTTTGCGGTATTGGATAATACATTAATTTACCAAAGCGAGTCAGATGAATATATTCGTCTCAGTGAATTCGCCGATGACGTCATAAGCGTCGGAACAAAATTAGCGTTCTTAATAAGAGATCCAAATCTCCAGGGGAAAAAAGTTGTATATGATGGAAAAGATGTGTTGCAAGAATACAGCGGAAAAATAACTAAAATTTTTGAATTGAACGGTAAGCTCGCGGCGGTCATAAAGGAGAAAGATAAGGAGCTTATCGTTTCCGAGCAATAATTTCTTACTTAAAAAGTCTAGTTCCTACTATGGATTCATCCGCACCCAACGGCACGACGCTGCGTCGCCTCCGCAAAAAACAATTGACCTTTAGCTCTTCACATTTTTCTAATATAGTAGCACCAAAAATCTGCTGCTTCTTAGGCCGGGGGCTGCGCCTTGACAAAAGTTCTATTTGGGTGTATAATAGTAGAGAATGTTCACTATATAGACAGTGCGAGGGCGCGATGAAAATGACTCCGGAGTTTCAGGAATACTACGACAGAGCTATTGAAGAAATCATAGCGGCTCAAAAATTACAGGGTCACCGGCCTAGTGTTGCAGCTTCTCTTATTGAACTACTCAATCAAATTGCTGCTCAAGAAGCTAGCTATGGTGAACCCGATGGAAGACGGACAATGCAGTACACCGCCCGCCTGACGGAGCGAGGGGTACGGACAGCGACAGCTTCTGAGTTAGTTAATCTTGTAATTAATCTCGAGGCCGAGCCATGACATCTATCGGCCGGCAAACATGGGCCGCTCTAGAAATAGGGCGGCTTTTTCTCTGGGAGGGTAGCGCTATTGACTATTTGGAATATCCAGGTATAACACTCTGTGAACGCACATATCAAAACACGGAGGAAGTCACATGAGCACCCAGTTGGCGCTTTTGAGCGCCCTCGCGATTAGCGAGGCCAAGAAAAAATACGGCCCCTATCATAACGGGACAGAGTCACTGGAAGAGATGCTCCATCGCTTTTTAAGAGAGGCCATGGTGGACGTGGAAGAAGAGAGGGAGCGCTTTAAAAATATGCTTGAGTTCTCCTGCGATCCTGAAAAAGAGAGAGCAGTTAAATTTCTGGAGTCTGCGCTGGCCGATATGAACCCTTGTTTTTCTGAGGCCCTGAAGAAGGCTTCTGATGAGTACCACAAGAGATCGAGAGCGCTTCTTCACGAAATGCATCTTGCAAGACTCGCAAGAGTTTTTGGTTCATGTTTGGTCCCGGAAGGGATCAGCAAAAAAATGGCGGAAGCTGTAGCACTGCAGATCTAGCCAATACTTAACGGCCCCAATGGTTCACTATGAACATTGGGGCTATTTTATTGCTCGGCTCTACAGCACAGTTGCAAAATACCCTTGGGTGAAGAAGGCGATAGCGATCCCTGCGACAATCGCAGCCGCGAAGAACGCAAAACTTTTTATTGTGCGAATTGATGCAAGGTGGCGCAGTGCCATGCCGGCGATCGGCGCTAAGACAATGTATGGCGCGGCTGTTGTTGCCAATCCAAACATCGCCATTTGCTGACCATAGCCGGACATACTTATAAGTTTTGCTGCGAGCTCTTGCCCGTAGGTAATTACCGTCTCAAATCCGAAAAACAATACTAACCCAATAACAAATCCAAACGCGACATTGATAATAATGCTTAGAAGATTAATGCCATTGTCGCCGCCCATGCCCATCATTTGAGGATTCATACGCTCCATCATATACCGAAAATTAAGTGTCAGTGTAAAAAATAGAGAGCCGCTGTAATGCGGCTCTAAGTGAATGTGCACGTTGGCTCCAAGGATTTATGGCGTTACGGCAGCCTCTTTTTTATCAGAGGGGATGCGAGTGAAGGTTCCTGGCGTCTTGTAGCTATCGGGCAAATAAATGCCCTTGAGTTTGTTACCTTTTCTAGTGTAGACGGCACTCGCATAGCCGCTGTCTACGTCGAGATTAAGTTTATTGCCCTCGATTTTCCCGGTGGCTTTTCTGTATCCTGGAGCATTGATTCCCCAAGGATCATATCTGCCCCACGAATAATAGGCTTTGACGGTGCCGTCAGGCTTCACCTCGGTGACGTACAGGTTGTGGCACAAGACGCCCTTTTTTCCTTGTTGCCACATGCCAGTCCAGTGTCCGGCGAATTCCCGAATATTCTTGGGAATGTCGTCGGTCGGTTCGGTCATAACAAGAAAATCAGGCTTTGGTGAATTGCACGGCTCAGCTGCGATCGCAGGAGCTGCCAAAACCAGTCCGAAAAGAGCACAAAGAAGGAATTTTCGCATGGGTACCCTCCGATTTGTCAGACCACCTTGGTCGTGACCTCCAGGATTTAGAATAGCATCTTTTTCTAATTAGTCAATGAAGTCTCACTGTTTGGGGTTGCCCAGCATCGTTACAAGCAGTACGGACTCGTCATTGCGAGTAGTGAGATCGAGCATCTTTTCAATGCCTTTTGAATTGAAAGCGGCGATAGGGCACGCAGCAAGGTCTAGTGTCGCGGCCACCAGTTGAATATTCTGTGAGAGGTGGCCGGCCTCCATGAGTGCCATACTGTATCCCTTGTTATGATACTTTTGGAGTATTCGAGTCCATACCGCGGTCATAATAATGGCTGCATATGCATTTTGCGCCCAGGAAGGATAAATAAAATTTTGCACTCTTCGCATCTCTTCTTTGCCAGCGAGAAACTCAAGTGCATGGTTCTTAACGTTGTAGTGATAAAGCCCGGGCGCAATATTTCTGGTTTCGCTGAAAATTGCGATGTATACCTCAAGCGCGTATAGCGCTCCGGGGGACGGATAGAATCGAGACGAATCTCCCCACAAATTTTTTTTCGAGTCTTTAAGGCCCGCAGAGTAGTAAAGAAGAGTAGAAAGTTTTTGAGCGTCAACTGGTTCTTTTTGAAATCTTCTGCGAGAGTGCCGCTTATGGAGTGCCTCCTCAAGCGGATTTGTAAGAAGCGACACAGACTCAAGAGGGATTGTGGGCATACGAACATACTCCTTATATGAAATTCTTTTCCACGCCGCGGGCCAATCATTTACGTTCTCTGAAATTGGGTTATCAAAAAACTCTTTTTCGGCATCGTCGTGAAAAAATTGCGCTAACCACTTAAACATAGAGTGTATTTATGGAAATGGATGTGGCTCGGTATTTATTTTTTCTGCTGGAACAAGACCAAGTGAGCGCGGAACTTCTTTGAGTCGCGGACCGTCAAAATAGGGAAATTTTTCTTCAAGGTGGAGGGGCTGTAGATCTGGAGCTACCACTACTACGCTTCGAATACTAAGCGAGGGTAAGATTGAAGTCTCAGAAAGCTCAGCGAAACATAGCTCGTACTCCTTAACCCGAAACAGATTCACTAGCGTTTCCAGCTGCTCTTCAATTGAAATGTCAGAGTGTTTTCTTGCTGCATTTTCTTTTTCTCCTCGCAAAAGGAACTCAATCTTCGGGAGATTTTCCATTTTTGACCAATATTGAAGATGTGCCCGCCTTCCAAAGTTGTCTTTTTCGAAAGGGTCGTTAAAGATTGTGCGAATATACGAGCGTGAAGCCTGTGCCTCAGAAAGCGCATCGATTATTGCTTGTCGCTCATTAAAACTTGCTCGTGCGCCAACACTAAGTGCAGGCCCCCTTCCAGTTCTATCTATGACTATGCCAAGCACTACTGATACTGGGAAATCTGTGAAGAGCTTTACGGCATAAGTTTCAAGGTGATATCGCGCTGATGTTTGAAGTATGTGACTGATTTTACTGTCTTCCTTTGCAAGGTGGGTAAGATTGATTTGAGGTGGAGTCAGAGTATTGAGATATGTAATCATAAATGCATCTCGTTCAATGCACTCAAGAATTCCAGAGACTAGGGCATGGGAGAGTGTATTGCCTGTAGCTAGTCCGGTCGTCATACTCCAGCGGAGCATAGGTTCCTCAGTCAATATCATGTATTGCTCGCTGAGAAGTTGGAGAGGGCAGAAAATTGAACGCTGTTGGGTGAGAGAGCGAGCGGGATACCATTCAAATACAGTATCGTTCGTAAAAAAAAGTTGGTGATTATTTTTTTTCTGCTGTTCACTAAATCCAGGGAGATTGTCAATTTTCATTGCTCGTGCGCCCATTGATTTGATACTTCCTTGCGTGGTTTTCCCTCGATAGAAATTATCGGTATGAACCCATAGAAACCTCTCAATACCTTCCCCGAGAGCCTTCCAAAGCGCTCTTTCGAAATCAAAATAGTCGTGACCAAAACCGTACCCATGAACCCATACTTGATGCATATACGGTTCATCTGGAAAATCGAAATTCTGGAAGGTAATTTGACCAATCAGTCCATTTTCTTGGAGAGTGGATATCGTTTTTGCGTTTTTTAATAGTTCTGGCGGGAGTCCAGCCCAAGCTATTGGGAGGGCAATCAGGATCTTTTCGCCCACAATATATTCAATAACTCGTGAGAGTGAACTAGCAAGTATGTGCCAGGCAGATCCTTCTAAATGCATTCGGACATAATCGCTTACAGGGATGCTTGGTCGGATAATCGGATAGCCGGATATTTTCATACTGTATACTGATAGTACACGCATTGGAGTGCCTCGTACATGAATCCAACAGCTACAAAAATTGGTTCAGTACTTCTCGTACTTTCAGGGATAATTGGCGGTGCGCTTTTTTTCTATGGTCTACCACAAGATCCAATTACTCATACAATTGAGGGGGTCCCATATTACGGGCTTTATACTCAAAAAGGGGAGGCGTCTAAATTTAACCACGAGGTAGACGCGAGCCTTGCTTCAATACTTGAATATTGGAATCCAGACACACTTGATTTTGGTGCATTTGCGGATGATCTTTTTGTAGAACTTGAGGGCTTAACCCGCGATGAGCGCGCAAACTATACGCTCGACCAAATAGGATATTCGCTTGAAAATTTAGCCAATTTTATTTCTAGGGATGGACTCTACACAGCAAGAGTTGAAGGACTCTCCTTAAGAGACGCTGCTAAATATATTGAGAGAGATGTTCCGTTGTATACCTATGCATCCTTGACCAACGATGCACCGCTCGCGTACGCATCGCCCTATGTACTAATTGGTATTGATGAAGTAGAGAAGCGCCTCACTCTTCACAATTACTGGTTCGGAAATAATCTTGAACTCACGTTCGATGAATTCAATAATCTGATCGGTGCGGAAAATTCAAC
>DASPJS010000062.1:0-2171 GCA_035628495.1 Minisyncoccota bacterium | reverse complement strand
ATACGGCGCCAGAATGGACAAAGAAAAGATACAGACTCGAATAAAGGAGATAGAGGGAGCGATGACTGCGCCCGATTTTTGGTCTGACAAAAATAAAGCTCAAGCACTCATTAAAGAGCTTCAGGATCTTAAAATTCAAGCCGAAGGCGGAGGGAAGTATGATCTGGGCGGCGCAGTGCTATCTATTGTTGCAGGTGCAGGTGGAGATGATGCGGAAGATTTTGCGGCGATGCTTCTCAATATGTACCGCAAATTTATCGAGCGTCGCGGATGGGGATTTAAAGTGCTGCATGAAAACCAAAACGATCACGGCGGTTTTCGAAACCTCTCTATAGAAATTGAAGGCAAGAAAGTGTACGGAACACTAAAAAATGAATACGGCGTGCATAGGCTGGTGCGCATCTCGCCCTTCAATGCATCTCAAAAGAGACACACTTCTTTTGTGCTTGTTGAAGTACTTCCGGTAATAGAAAAAGTTTCTTCAATTGAAATTCCTGAAAGTGATCTAGAAATTTCTATGGCGCGCTCAAGCGGTCCTGGCGGTCAAAATGTAAACAAGCGAGAGACTGCTGTGCGCATCGTTCATGCCCCAACCGGTATCTCCGCACACGTGGATGGCGAACGCACACAGGGAGCAAATAAGGAGAAAGCGCTGGCGATCATTAAAGCGAAACTGCTTCGCCAGCTTGAGGAAGAGCGTAAGGAAAAAATCGAAGAGCTCTCAACGGGAGCAGGAAAAATCGAGTGGGGAAATCAAATACGATCGTATGTACTCCATCCCTATAAACTCGTTAAAGACCACCGCACTAACGTTGAAGTTCATGACGCCGAATCGGTGCTCGACGGCAATATTGAGGCGTTTCTAGGCTAATTTTGCACGGCTGCCTTAATGCAGGTATCATATATGAGTTGTGATCTACTACGATCGCGTTTCTAAGATATATCCTGATAAGTCTGTCGCGCTTGAGGACGTCAGCTTCTCCGTCGAGCCCGGCGAATTTATCTCTATTGTCGGACACTCCGGCGCTGGCAAAACTACACTCGTAAAGATGCTGTTAGCTGAAGAGCGCCCGTCCTCCGGGTCGGTATTTTTTGAATCCGTAAATGTACACGAGGTGCCATTGAGGAAAATAAATAATCTCAGGCGCAAGATCGGCACTGTGTTCCAGGATTTTCGTCTCCTGCCGCAAAAAACTGCGTATGAAAACATCGCATTTGCGATGGAAGCTGCAGGGAGAAAAGAGGAAGAGATCCGCTCTGATGTGCCACACGTCCTTGATCTTGTTGATCTTGCAGACAAAATGAATAATTTTCCTGACGAGCTCTCTGGAGGAGAGCAGCAACGCGTTGCGATAGCTCGCGCGATTGTGAATCAGCCGGACGTCATTGTAGCTGACGAACCTACGGGCAATCTCGATCCTGTGAATACATTTGAAGTCGTACAGATCCTTAAAAAAATTAATGACCTTGGCACTACGATCATTCTCACGACGCACAACAAAGGAGTAATTGATTCGCTTAAGAAGCGCGTTATTACGCTCGATAGAGGCAAGGTTGTACGCGACGACAGAGAGGGAAAGTATATATTGTAGACTTAATATATGAGTTTAGTGAGCATAAAAAGAGTATTGAGGGCGGGGCTTCTGGATTTTTGGCGAAACGGCTTTGTTTCGTTTGCATCGGTTCTTATGATGGTATTTACGCTTCTTATCATTGGCCTCGCTATGTTTAGCGGCGTCATACTCAACGTAACGTTTGAAGAACTTCAAGATAAGAGCAACATGAGCGTAACGTTTCTTAAGGATGCGCCCGAAGAGCGGGTTCTGGAACTCAAATCTGCACTCGAATCCTTGCCCGAAGTTGCGAATGTAACACACGCCACGCCTGAGGAAGTACTTGCCTCCTTCCGTGAGCGATATCAGGACGACCAACTGACACTACAATCACTCGAAGAGTTAGGGGGAAATCCATTCGGTGCGAAGCTCACAATCGATGCGCGAGAAATCACTCAATATGATCGAATTGCCAATTTTCTTAAAGAACAAGCAGCGCTAACATCCGCGGGTCCTTCTATAATTGATGAGATTAATTATTTTGACCCTCGCTACCATGAAGCGTTGACGCGACTTCAAAATATAACGGAGTCCGGCAGGAGTGTCGGTCTCGTGATT
>DASPJS010000061.1:0-10969 GCA_035628495.1 Minisyncoccota bacterium | reverse complement strand
CAAATGCACTTCT
Source organism: Minisyncoccota bacterium (assembly GCA_035628495.1). GTDB lineage: Bacteria > Patescibacteriota > Minisyncoccia > Phycocordibacterales > SBAW01 > GWA1-54-10. The sequence goes on along the minus strand of DASPJS010000061.1, from coordinate 10,956 downwards.
ACGTTAGTGCCGGGAATTTTAATTTCGGTTTTTTGCTCTACTTGAGTCTCGGTTTTTACTTCAACGTTTCCTGATCCTGAAGATCCGCTCTTGCCATCTTCTCCATCTTTGCCACTTTTGGCTTCATTTCGCTCTTCTCTTTCATTCTTTTCTTCTTCGTCAGTATCTATGCCAAAATATCTTTCGTTAAGAAAACGTCGCACAAGGTCACGATTGAATTTCTTGCTAGCTTTAATATTTGCCTCTAGTTCAATTGCGCCTTTATAAACACTAGTAAATGTTTCGCGCGCAATCTCGTATGCGCCTGCATTGAGCTGTGCGCGGCCGTTTTCCATGTCTTTCTCGAGCGCTGCAATGCGCGTCTCTATTTTTGCAGTGGTGCTTGCATTGAGCGACACTCTTGAGCGAGTAAATTCAGTTTTTGCATCACGAAGTTCTTTATTCGCTTTCTTCTCAAGCTGCGCTGCGATCTTCTTTTGTGTCGTCGAAGCTGATACAGACACTGCTTTATTGGCACTCTTCATCGAGCGCGTATTCGTACTTGTATCTTCTGTTGTCGTAGGCGGTGCATCAAGCGCCATCATCGTTGCCTCTATGGCTGGAGCGGTAGCTTGCATTGAAAATGCTCCGGCAGAACCGCGCGAGCGTACTCGCAGTGCGATTGAGCTAGAATTTTTCTTAGTTTCCTCGTCCGGAGTAGCCATACTGAGCTTGTCGAGGATATCGCTTTGAACCGTAAGCGCCGACTCAATGTGCACTTCTGCGTCGACTGCAGCCGCTGGATCTACATCGTGAAGCGCAAGGGCAATAGCATCGGCTTTAGCGATGTGTTTCTCTACATTCTCTTCAATTTGCGCGGCAACTGATGCATCGAGTTCCCCACGCGCCGTGAGCTCCTGCGCTTCGCGCAATCGTTCTTGTGCGGCATTTGTATGGAATGTAACTTTTGCCTCCTCCGTTACAGAGAGTGCTTCGGCAACACTTTCATTTACATAAATTTTTATAGGATAGAGCGGCTCGCCTGGGAGTGACGACTGAGCGGCAAACGCAGTCCCGCCGCCCAATGCAACAATTAGAAAAGCGGCCATGGACATCGCAAAGCGTGGCGCAAAAAAGAAATACGGAGATTTAGTTCTATGCACTACTTCGCCGCCTACCGGTCGCATCGATTCAAAAATCCGCGCACGCATAGAAGCCCTCTCCTGTGGTGTCAGAGAAATTTTGAATGCTTCGTCTCTTAGTTTTTGTAGTGGATTGTTTTTCATATGCCGTTTTCTTCTTCAAGAAGTTTGCGCATTTTTTTGAGTCCGCGATGGATGCGAACGGAAACTGCATTTTCGCTCTCGCCGAGCTCAGTCGCGATTTCGCTCGGAGAAAATCCGCTCACGTATCTCAGGAGCAGAACTTCTTTGTAGGGCTCAGGAAGCGTGTTGAGCACCTCAAGCGCATGCGCGCCTTCAAATCTATCAATAGCCGCTTCAAGCGTATTAGTCTCGTCAGCAGGGAGCAAGACTTCTACAGAGACGTCTTCGTTTTCAATCATCGCCTCAAGAGAGTGCGGCTTTATTTTTCGATATTCATCGATTATTAGGTTGCGCAGCGTGCGATAGAGAAAAGGACGTACTTCTCGGACCTCACCTCCTCGCTCGATAAATGCCCACGCTTTCATGAAGGTCTCCTGGGTTAGATCTAGAGCTCGTTCTCGGTCTTTAATACGCAGCGAGCAGTGTCGAAACAGCTCATCCGCATAGCGGCTATACGCCTCACCAAATTCTCGCTGTCTATCCCTCATATATAAGACGTATGAAAGGGCATGCCCTTTCAGTAGGGCCTATTTTAGCCTCTTTTAAGGTTCAAATCGAGCCTAGGACTTGATAGCTTTTGCGATTGCCTGAACTACCCCCTTATCAAAAGCCTCTGGAATAATCTTGTCAGCGGTCGGCTTTTTAACGACACCGGCGAGATTTTTTGCTGCCTCAAGCTTCATATCGTCAGTAATTCTTCTCACACGATTATCTATCGCCCCGCGAAACACCCCTGGGAACACAAGCGAGTTGTTTACTTGATTGGGAAGATCGGAGCGGCCCGTTGCAATGACTAGAGCGCCTGCTTTTCTTGCCGCTTCTGGCGTAATTTCGGGAATGGGATTAGCGAGCGCAAATACAATTGCATCTTTATTCATCCGAGAAATATGGTCCCCTTTTATTACGTCAGGACCTGAAACCCCGATAAATGCATCCGCGCCGCGCAGCGCATCATAATAATCGCCTGAAACACCGCGCGGATTAGTGTGATCTGCCAAATCTTCTTTGTGCCCATCGAGTTTTTCTCTTCCTCTTACAATAATGCCCTTACTGTCGAGCATAATGATGTCGGCAATACCTGCTTTTGTGAGAAGCTTAGCAATTGCCACTCCTGCAGCACCTGCTCCAGAAATAACAACTCGCAGCGTGTTGAACTTTTTTTCCACTACCTTCGCGGCATTTAAAAGTGCAGCGGTTACGACAATTGCGGTGCCATGCTGATCATCGTGCATGACCGGGATGTCCAAGCGCTCCTTTAGGCGCTTTTCTATCTCAAAACAGCGCGGCGCAGAAATATCTTCAAGATTAATTCCCGCGAATGCTGGCGCAATATGCACAATGGTTTCTATAATTTCACTTACATCTTGTGTATCGAGGACGATCGGGAACGCATCGATATCGGCAAATACTTTAAATAACACCGCCTTCCCTTCCATAACCGGAAGCGCGCCGATCGGGCCAATATTCCCGAGCCCCAGCACGGCAGAGCCGTCAGTTATCACAGCAACAGTGTTTCCCTTGATTGTGTAGTCGCGCGCTTCGTATTTATTTTTTGCCAAATATGAAGCAACCGCGGCAACGCCGGGCGTATAAATGAGCGAGAGATCGTTCTTGTCTTTTATTTTTATGGGAAGCCCTGTTTTTATTTTGCCTTTGAGTCTCTTGTGTAGTTTGAGTGATTCCTTACCGATGTCTTCCCTCTTCATATCAATTGAAGTATACCGTAGGCACGAATCAGTCGCCGAAACGTATAATGACTACCATGCGCTTACGCGACCCGATTACCACAGCATTCCGCCTTATGGCTCCGCAAAAAAGTGCACTCTCGCGCCTCGGAATCGCGACGGTGCGCGATCTCCTCTTTCACTTCCCTTTCCGCTACGACATCGGCGGGGACGAGGCAACAATCTCTGGACTCGAGCCAGGCCAACAAGTTTCTCTCGTAGGAACATTGGATAAAATGGAAACAAAAAAATCGTGGAAACGAAAAATTCCCGTATCTGAAGGCGTTATTAAAGATGCGTCTGGGAAAATAAAAGTAATGTGGTTTAACCAACCCTACATCGCGAAGATGTATCCTGACGGCACTCTGGTGAAAGCAACCGGCAAAGTAACGGGCTCTGGAGAGAAAATGTACCTCGCAAATCCCGACCTTGAGCGTGTTTCCGCAATCGAAGCGGGTCTGTTTGTGAAGCCTGCGAGCGAGCGGCGAGAGGATAACAAAATCTTTGCAATGTACCCAGAGAGCCGTGGTGTGACATCATTGTGGTTTCGCCACGCCATTGAGCGCATTTTGCAAAGCGGAGTACTCGAGGAAATTCGAGATCCGATTCCTGAAGATCTCCTCAAAAAATATAATCTGCCGACACTGCGCACAAGCTTAGTGTGGATACATACGCCGCGCGATGTTAAAGACGCCGAAGCGGCTCGCAAACGTTTTGCATTTGAAGAAGTGTTCATGATTCAGCTCGAGCGCCAACGCGAGCGAGCGCGGCAAATGCGCGAAAAGAGTTTTGTCGTAGACGCGCCGGACGATGAAATCAAATCATTCATGGATGATTTTCCTTTTACTGCTACGAACGCGCAAAAGAAAGCGATAGACGCAATACTTGGAGATCTGCGAAGCGGCCGCCCTATGTCACGGCTCCTTGAAGGAGATGTGGGGTCTGGAAAGACCGCTGTTGCCGCAGCAGCAACGTATGCGGCTGTTCGCACTCATCCGCAGGGACAAAATTTTGGCACGCTTCAAGTTGCCTACATGGCGCCAACAGAAATTTTGGCGAAGCAGCATTTTGAATCGTTTATTAAATACTTTGAAAACTTCCCCATTAATATCGGGCTTATCACGGGCTCGGGTTCATTTAAATTTCCATCAAAAGTTCGACGCGGACAGGCTACAACTATTTCTCGCTCGCAGCTTCTTAAATGGGTCGCAAATGGCGAAATTCCTGTGCTCATTGGTACGCACGCGCTCATTGAAAAAACGGTGCAGTTTAAACATCTAGCGCTCGTAATTATTGACGAACAGCATCGATTCGGTACAAACCAGCGCCGTAAACTCGCAAAAAAAGAATTGCGCTTACCGCATTTACTTTCAATGACCGCGACCCCTATCCCCCGAACGCTCGCGCTTACTATTTACGGAGATCTCGACCTCACACTCCTCGATGAAATGCCGCCAGGGCGTAAACCAATCATTACCGAGATTGTAGAACCCAAGCGCAGAGACAGAGCATACGCGAAAATGCTTTCGGAGCTGCGCGCTGGAAGACAAGCATACGTAATTTGCCCGCGCATTGATGAACCGGATCCAAAGAAAATGTCAGCACTTCAAGCAAAGTCAGTGAAAGCAGAAGCAGCTCGGCTCAAGAAACATGTGTTCCCGGATTTCAACATCGACATTCTTCACAGCAAAATGAAGCCGAAAGACAAAGATGAGGTGATGCAAAAGTTCTTAGCACACGGAATCGACATTCTCGTTGCAACCTCGGTCGTTGAAGTTGGCGTTAATGTGCCGAACGCCACGATGATTTTTATAGAAGGTGCAGAACGCTTTGGCCTAGCACAGCTCCATCAGCTGCGCGGACGTGTTGTACGCTCTACGCACCAGGCGTATTGCTTCGTGTGTCCTGAAACTATGGGTGAAAAAACAGAAGCCCGCCTCAAAGCACTTACGATCGCGAAAAATGGATTCGAGCTCGCGGAGATGGACCTTATGCAGCGCGGTCCCGGGGAACTCACCGGCCGAAGCCAGTGGGGCATTTCTGATATCGGGATGGAAGCGCTTAAAAATTTAAAGCTCGTTGAAGCGGCGCGCAACGAAGCACAAGAGCTCGTTAAAAAAGACGAGGATCTTTCAAAATATATAGAACTGCGCGATGCACTTACTCGCCGCGCTCAAATTCTTCACTTCGAATAGTTGCGACCTTGTGTCGTCCCCACTCGACTTTTTCCCATACGCGCTCGTGCACGTAGTAACCGGCCGCAAGAAGCGCAGCAGCGGTCAGAGTAATGGTTGTTGCTTTATTAAATTGGCCGGTGAATCCATACACCGTTATGAGAGTGATGACTGTTGCGATTACTCTCCACACAATAGTTTTGGTGAGAGTTCTTTGAAACGAATCCATACCATTGATCTAAATTAACTTACAAAAACGCACAAAGGGCCCGCTTCGGCCCCGTGTATCTACTATAGTCCACTAAATACTACGCAAGCAGGGTTGTCCACACCTGAAGGAGCACTAGTACTGCAGTAAGAGCTGCGGAGCCATTTCGCGTAGCATATTCTCTACGGGAGCATAAGAATCGGTAAGAATGATCCCGTCTGTGAGATCTCGACTCTCGAGTATTTCAATCGGCTGCGATGAAGCTGTTTGAGGTAACTGGGACAAAGGATTATTCGAAGCAAGAAGCATGACGTTTTGAATTCTCGTTGCAGTAAAGTTTTTGTTGTACTGAAGCCTTACATAAGGAAACACCGTGCCCACCGTGCGGGCCATTGCAGCCACAAACTCCGACCCCGGTCCTCTGGGTGAGGCCAACATATTTATGGCCAGAATCCCATCAGGTGCAAGCAAACGTTTAACGTCTTCAAAGGATTCTTGGGTTGTGAGATGGTGCGGGATCGAAAGTGCTGCATTAAACGTGTCCATCACAATGTAGTCGTACTGCGCCTGTGTACGGGCAATATACATGCGAGCGTCTTCGTGAAATATGTTAAGCGACGACATAGCAGGGTCGAAATCAAAATGATTAATTGCAACCGCTGTCATACCTGGATCAATCTCTACGACATCAATCTGAGCGTCAGGATATTTATGCTGTAAGTAGCGCGGCAGCGAATGGTTGCACCCGCCTAAGACAAGCATGCGTGAATGGTTTGCGTTCGCTGCAGCTTCCGCAAAAAAGCGCTGGTACCAAAATACAGGCTCCGATTCATCCACTGTGCCATCACTTTTTATTGACATAACACATTGGATGCCGAACGGATCCGTGCGCAGCATACGGACTGATTTTCCAAAAAGCGTCTCATTATTGATGACCCAAATGCGATTGTACGGAGTTGCCACATCCGCAACGCGCTCTTCCCCATGAGTCTGTTGGCTGCTAAAAGATACTGAAGCGATAAGTATTAATGCGAGCACACTAAACTTCGGCAAATATTTTTCAAATGAGACGATTAGCGAAAGTATCAGAAGTGCCACAGCAACGCCAAGTAGAATCTGGTCAATTGAAAAATACGCAATAAGATACGCTCCCGTCGATATTGCTCCGACGATGCTTCCCGCAGCGCCGAACGCGGAGAGCCTGCCCACTACTCGCGCAGACGTCTGAAGATTTTGGAGAGCCAATTTTGCGACATAGGGCGACACCATACCAAGCAGCACTGCAAGCGGAGCAAACAAAATAAGAGCAATAACCACTGTCGCGCCGGTGAGCGACGCCTGCACTGTGAGCCCCACAAGCGCGCTCGGAATAAGGTCTCGAACGCCCCACGCAATAAATGCGGCGCAGCTCGATGCAAAGATGAGAATGCCAAGCATTCGATATGAGGGATACTTATCAGCCACTACTCCGCCAATCCAATACCCTGCACTCATACCGCCCAAAATAACTGCAATAAGTGCCGCCCATACTTCGGTAGATGTACCTAAATACGGCGCGAGAAGACGTGCACCAGCAATTTCAAAAACGAGAATCGCGGCATTCGCTACGAAATTTATGAAATATAACACCGTTTGATTATAACTCGTGTGGTCACAAATTGAATTCTGCCGAGCACAATACTGATTGCACGATTAGTGCAAGCAGCACGATCCCCCGTGCCAGGAAGATAGGAGCTCCGAAGGCGCGACGAAAGAAACCTTTGGTGTCTTTAGCGGGGGTCGGGGGATCGTGTGGTCACGAGTCGAATTCTGCCGTCGCAGAATTCGCTCGCGACCCCGGCTCGCGGTTTCGCGTGCTCGCGAAACATCGCTCCGCCTCGCACCAAAGCAAAAAACCTCCCGCAGGGGAGATTTTTTACCTTTGGTGCGCGAGCCTGGAATCTCACTCCTGAGCCGCTTCGCGTCTCTTTCGAAACCCTCGGTTTCGAACAACTTCCGACACGGGGAGACGCAGGCGCTTCTCCCCGACCCCCTCTCGGTTCGAATCCAGGCTCGGAAAATATAAATATTTTTGGTGCGCGAGCCTGGATTCGAACCAGGAACCTAGCGTGTATAAGACGCTTGCTCCACCGTTGAGCTACTCGCGCGCATATTCACTCTACATTTCTCCCACTTCCCCTGCAATAAAGCCTGAGACTCGTGCTGGCGAGCTCCCAAAAAGTGGAGTACGCTTCCGTAAGGCTCTTTAACACATCGAGGAGGAAGACGATGCACATAAAGATCGAGAATGTGCGCATTGGTAATGGTGCGGGTAGTGTGAAAGCGCTAGCAGAAATGGAGCGCTTGTGTCAAAGCCCAGTAGTAACCGATATAACTGTCGGATCTATAACAAGACTTCAGCGCGACGGTAACGACGGAAATACAGTCCGATTCGATCCCTATTCAAGAACATCTCTCAATGCGCTTGGTCTCGTAAATCGAGGGCTACCATACTATAAGGATGCGATGCCATATATGGTTGCACTCGCCCACCAACACGGCAAAAGGCTAATAGCTTCTGTTGCAGGCACGCAGCTTGAAGAGTTTGCAGAACTTACAGAGACTATGTTTAGCGCTCATGTTGATGTCGTCGAACTTAATCTCGGCTGTCCACATCTTTTTGATGAAAAAGGACTCTATAAAAAACCGATCTCGTACGATCCCAGAATGTGCGAGACAATTCTCGCGGGGATGCGCAGCAACATTGAGGGCACAAGCAAGAAATTGAGCGTAAAAATTTCTCCGGTTGGAGACGATATCTTGCCCGAACTTGCGGCGGTCTTAATCGCAAGCAAGATCGTGAGTGAAGTGGTGGCGGTTAATACACTTCCCAACCAGACGCTCTATAACCCTGACGGGACGACATGGCTCTACTATCATCCGCCTGGCCAACCTGAAGTTACACTTCACACTGGAGGCCTCGGTGGATTGCCACTCCTTGAACGCAGCTTAGAAATTGTTGAATTTCTTAGGATGAAGTGTCCTGCGAACATGGAGATCTGCGGAATAGGAGGAATATACGGAGGCGAACAAGCGATCGAATATATAAAAAGAGGCGCATCCCGAATTGCATCGACTTCTGGATGTATGCTCTACGGTCCCGGTATCTTCTACCAAATTATGGATGAACTACACGATTTGTTAGAAGAGGCAAAACAAAAAGATCTCGAGCTTGCTGAAGCAAGTATGCCCGGCGCCTAGCGCCGGGCTTTTTCTTTTGCTAGAGTTCGCGGTGGATCACAGTCACAAGGAGCTGACAATGGTTGAGATCGGCCAGAATGAACGAAAGGAAATAGCTGTCCCTCATTTTGATTCCCATGTGCATGGCCGGCGAATACCTGTCATGAATCATGTGCTGCCGCTTGCCGCACAAAGAATGTGCGGCGGAATACTCGAACCCAACACAAATCCACACCTGCAGACGTATGACGATGTCGCTGTATATCTTGAGCAGGCGCATACTATCGCTCCCAATCGTACTTGGTTGGGCAGTCTATACTTAACGCCTCACACGAATGAAAAAGAAGTGCTCAGGTGCTGGGAAGAAGGACTCATTTCGCACGTGAAATGGTATCCGCCTCATGGCTCAACGCATTCAGGCGAAAGTGTCGCACCGGAAATCCTGCTTGAAAAAGACAGTCCTACGGGAAAACTTTTTTCCATGATGGCGGAGTCGGGTATCCCGCTCAAAAATCACGGTGAAGTTGTTTCCTGGCAAGGAAAAGAAATTCATCCGGAGCGACGTGAGGGAGTTTATTTTCGGGAAATCCAGCCGCGCATTCAGGATACCTATCCTGGATTGCGGCAGATTCTCGCGCATATCTCGACCCGTGACGCCGTGTATTACATGGATAAACATGGCGATCCATACAATAGGATCTGCGAAATTACGCCGCACCATCTCGCGTTTGACGGCAGAATTCTCTACGACGGAGGGTTCATTCTGCCCGACCATCACTGCCTCCCAGTTGTAAAAACAATGACCAGGCACAACCACGCGCTGCAGGCACTCATAAAAAGCAGGCCTCAGTACGTCGTTGCCGGCAGCGATATGGCGGCGCATCCCACAGAAAATAAGTACGCGTTCCGCGCGTTTGGTGGGTTTTTTACCTACCACTGCTCTCTTGAACTTTATGTTCAGCTGCTTGGGGAACTAGGCGTCTTAAACTATGCTAATGATTTTCTTTTCGGAAATTTGGAGCGGTTTCATCATGGACGCGTTCCAGACAATCCAAAGAAAATCCGCCTCACGAACGAGAGCTGGACTGTAGACACAAGGATAGGGTCACCGTCACTTACATTTACCCCCTTCGGCTATCACGATGAACCAAGTAAGCGGTTCCAATTCCGCTGGAGAATTGTGGAGTAGCAAAATCCCCGGACACACCGGGGATTTTTCTTTGCTAGGCTATAGAAGCACTTCGTCTTATATAGTCGTCGCTCGCTCGGAAATTAAAACAAGCTTTATTTCACTCGCTTCGCTAGGCTATCGGTTGATGTTCTATATCTTGCTTTTTCTTCGGCTGAATTCCGTTCGCAAGGAGCATTTGCTCAAATTCATCGCGTTCAATAGTTTCTACCTCAATAAGTCGTGCTGCAATCGCGTCAAGAAGCTTTCGGTGAGTGGTGAGTATTTGTTGTGCCTTGGCATACGCGTCATCAATTATTTTGCGCACTTCCGCATCAATCTCAGCAGAAATCTTTTCTGAATATGACTTGTCTTCAACGCCTCTTCCAAAGAGCGTGCGTCCTCCTTCTCCCTCAAGAGCGACTGTGCCAAGTTTGTCTGACATGCCATAGCGGGTCACCATGTCGCGCGCGAGGCTTGTGAGAACTTGTAGGTCGTTCGAAGGACCCGTCGTGATATCGCCATATATCATCTTCTCCGCAACATAGCCGCCAAGACTCATTGCAATGTCATCAAGAAATTCATTTTTGCTCTGCATTCTTTTATCTTCAAGCGGAAGCTTCAGCGTATAGCCTGCTGCACGGCCACGGCTGATGATAGAAATCTTATGCACAGGATCAGCGTATGGGAGAACGGACGCGACGAGGGCATGACCCGCTTCGTGATACGCGGTAATTTCTTTTTCTTTTTTGTTGAGCACATGGCTGCGGCGCTCAGGACCTAGCATTACCTTCTCGATCGAGCGGATGAGGTCAAACTGTGCAATGACCTTGCGGTTTTCTCTTGCCGCCAAAATTGCCGATTCGTTCATGAGTGAATAGAGGTCAGCGCCAGAAAATCCTGGAGTGCGCTCTGCAATCACTTCAAGATTTACGTCTTCTGCAAATGGTTTCTTGCGCGCGTGGATTTTAAGAATTTCGAGGCGATCACCTCGGTCAGGAAGCTCAATAACGACACGCCTGTCGAAACGGCCTGGACGCAAGAGCGCAGGGTCAAGTACGTCGGGACGATTCGTTGCGGCCATCACGATTACTTTCTCATTTGGTTCAAAGCCATCCATTTCAACAAGGATTTGGTTAAGCGTCTGCTCGCGCTCGTC
>DASPJS010000060.1:0-20134 GCA_035628495.1 Minisyncoccota bacterium | reverse complement strand
TTCTGTCCCTCCGAGAGCACAGCCCTCGGATTGTGTAGTAATTTATCTGGTCCCGACGTCACCGTCGGGATCAAGCGGCACTCCTCACTTTCGTGAGGCACGGCCTTGCACTCGGGTAAGGATTTAGCCGTTTCACCCCCTCGTCCTTACAGACTCGGGACTCGTCTCTGTTCGCACCTCTCTTGCCTGCTAGAGGCAAGCGACAGGGATTACCTGCTACCCTTCCAATCTTGCCCACCGAGGCAGGCAAAATTGGTAAGTGTTCGGACTTTCCTCTGCCAATAAAATTGGCAGCTACTGCGCAACGCGCTGCCTAATATTATACCACACTAATTACTCCCTCTGCAAAGTCATCCCCTCAAGAATGCCCCTTTCATCTACGGTACCGGCAGGCAATTCAAGCACGTAGCGTGCAGGCTTTGAGGGATAAAAACTCTGGGGATATGTATCTGGCGAGACATTTCTTGCGATGGTGACAATAATTCCCTCTCTATCAGCCCAAATAATATCGATGGGAAATTTCATATCTTTCATCCAAATGCCGTGGTTTCCCTCTTCAGGAAAAATAAATAAGAGTCCGTGCCCAGTGCGCAGTGATGGTCGTCCAGATAGGCCTCGGATGCGCTCTTCATCCGTATCAGCAATCTCAAATGTAATCGCAGTTCCGCTGATGCGGAGCGTACCTTCAGGCTTAATTGTTGACGTGTATTCAACACTTCCTCTGCTCATAGACATGACAAGACCAATTACAATGATCACCGCAATGACAAGGATGAGGAGTCGGATGTTCACGAATTGAATTTTATACCCACATCGCCAGTATTACGCCCATGAGACATAGTGATACAAGATAATATCCTGCGGTGATAAACCAAAATTTCCATGATTTTCCTTCCCACAGAACCGCGCCCATCGAGGTAGGAACAACAAAACCGAGCCAATTCCAAAACCCTGCGGTTATTCCAGCCATTGGGCCGCTAACGTTTAGATATGTGCTCGCAAAAATGAGCGCGTGCGCCAAAACATACGCCATGACGAGAGCGCCAACCGCCTGCAGGACATAGGTCATATTCATGCCCTTCTGTCTCATACTGTCTATTTTGGCGCTGTCCCATCCCATCGAAGCCAGCCAATGCTTGCCAAAAAGCGGACCGAACCAAATAAATCCTAAAACCATTGCTGCAATCGCAGCAACGAGAATTGCCAGATAATTTACTGGAATCATATAAAAAAGCTACCTGTTAATACTGCTGAGGCTAGTATAGAATCGCTTTTCGAAAAAGAAAAGTGCGAAAAAAGTCGATGCGGAGCACTTCACAAGGCCTCAGTACTCTCGCAAAATATATTCGCAAGCTCATTATTTTGCGGAGGGTGAGAGATTCGAACTCTCGGAGGCTTGCGCCTCACACGCTTTCCAAGCGTGCGCACTAGACCACTATGCGAACCCTCCTGTCATAGAGAAAATACACCCCTAACACAGAAAATGGAAGTGATAAATATTATTCTCTTCCTAGAAGTGCTTTGATACGCGCCTCGATCGGTGGATGCGTCATGAACAATTTTGCGATAGCGCTTGCTGCCGCTTTTGGACCGAAAGGATTCGATATAAATAGGTGCGCGGTAGCATTGTTCGCGCGGCGCATAGGCGCGGCGTAAGATCCAATTTTGCGCAAAGCATTTGCGAGACCTTCGGGATATCGAGTTAGCAGAGCGCCTGACGCATCCGCAAGAAATTCACGCCTGCGAGATATAGCGAGCTGAAGCAGTGTTGCAAAAATTGGCGCAAGCACAATAAGCGCTACAGCGAGAACAGCAATGATGGGGTTACCCCTACCTTCGCGATTATTTCCTCCCCATGACGCTCGCAAGAAAAAATCAGAAGCTAGCGTTGTAAAACCAACAAGAACGACCGCAACGGTCGAGACAAGGATATCGCGATTTCCGATGTGAGAAAGTTCGTGCGCGATAACGCCTTCGAGTTCAGTGCGATCAAGTGTATTGAGAAGTCCAGTTGTCACGGCAACGACGGCTTTTTCCGGATTTCGCCCCGTTGCAAATGCATTAGGTGCTGGATCATTCAATATATAGATTTTGGGTTTTGGTAATCCCGCCGTAATCGCGAGATTCTCGACAAGATTATGGAGTTCCGGAAATTCGCTCTCAGGTGCTGGACGAGCTCCCGTCATTGCCACAACCAATTTGTCTGAAAACCAGTAGCTCCCAATGTTCATAATTAGAGAAAAGATGACTGCAAACGTGAGAATACTGGGGTCATTGAAGTACCACGATATGGCCCACCCAATTCCCATAACAAGCACGAAAAAGCCCGCCATGAGCGCCCATGTCTTAGCGATATTGCTGTCTTTGTGTGTGTATAGTGTCGCCATAGCTTAAGAATATACTGCCTAGCAATCCGCGAGGACAGTATGAAGGACAGGCAGATGTCTTTAGAATTTCACTTTAACCGGGTGCCGTGCAGCTTCTTCACCAGCCTCAAGCTCGAAATATTCTTTTGGTTCAAAATGGAAGTACCCCGCAATAAGATTTCCCGGGAATGAGTGAATTGCGGTGTTCAGATCCCTCACAATACTATTATAAAAACGACGGGCAGCCTGGATCTTATTTTCCGTGTCGGAAAGTTCACGTTGCAGCTCGAGAAAATTTTGGTTTGCTTTGAGATCTGGGTATGCCTCCGCAACTGCAAAGAGAGATTTGAGTGTTTCCGAGAGAAAATTTTCTGCCTTGCCTTTGTTCTCTACGCCCGAAGCATCCATCGCAGCGGTGCGCGCAGCGGTAACTTTCTCTAGCGTCCCACGCTCATGGCCCATGTAACCTTTGACTGCCTCAACAAGATTTGGAATGAGATCGTAGCGACGCTTGAGCTGTACATCAATGTCCGCCCACGCTTCTTTAACTCTCTGCACCAGCGTGATAAAGCGGTTATATGACGCAATAATCCAAAGTGCGAGGAGCACTAACGCGCCGAGAAGAATGTAGAGAATTAACATGGCCTTACTGTAGCATATTTGCGAAAAATGAGAACTCTTTATGGGACCTTAAAATCGTGATACACCTAGGGTGGAACAGAAGCATGACGAGAGGTAGAAACCCATGACAAACACTGTCATCTTACCGGTTGATCCTACTCAAGTGCGGCACATATACGAAAAAGCTGAGTGTCCAGATGTCGTCGACCTTATCGATTTACTCGAGCTTGAGCGGAAGGGCGGCAATTTCATTTCAGAGATCAGAGTGCCGGAAATACTATTGGTTGGTGATAATGGAGTAAGATATAAACTCATTCTTGGAGACAAAAAAACAGGAACCACACCGACTGATGCACTATTTCAAATGAGTGAGTTCGTCAATGAGATATCGGCCGAGGAGCGCAATCACTTCAATTTATGCTGCCGTCTTAGAGTACGCGAGATCGCCGAGTTTGGAAAAAACACTGGCCACGCCTAGATCAAGACCGCCGCGGTCCCCCGCGGCGGTCTATCTTTTCTTAGAATCTTAGTAATCCATGTCGCCCATGCCTCCTGGCATCGGCGACTCTTTTTCATCTTTAGGCTCCTCTGCAACAGCGGCTTCGGTCGTAAGAAGTATTGCTGCAGCAGATGCCGCACGCTCAAGCGCAGTGCGCGTTACCTTAACGGGATCAACGATGCCCGCCGCAATAACATCTGTTACAACTTCGTTTTTAACCGCATCATAGCCAGCATTTCCCTTTGCCTCACGAACTTTTTCTACAACAACGCCAGCATCAACCCCTGCGTTTTCTGCAATCTGGCGAAGCGGCATTTCAAGGGCTTTAAGCACGACCTCGTAGCCAACGCGCGTATCTATTGGCATTTTTTCTCTTGATTTCTGAAACGAATCTGAAACTTTTTGTGCAGCTTTAACCAGTGCCACACCACCGCCCGCAACAATTCCCTCTTCAATCGCTGCTTTTGTAGCATTTACCGCATCCTCGATTTTGAGTTTGAGATATTTCATCTCGGTTTCGGTTGCGGCGCCGACGCGAATTACTGCGACTCCGCCGGTGAGTTTTGCCAAACGCTCCTCAAGCTTTTCCTTATCGAATTTACTAGTGGTATCTGCAATTTGTTTTCGGATTTGTGCAGTGCGAGACTCAATCTCTTTCTTGCTTCCTTTTCCTCCTACAATGACAGTTTTGTCCTTTGTTGCGATTATTTTTGCGGAGCGCCCGAGCTGATCAAGTGTTACATTCTCAAATTTTGTTCCTGTCTTTTCGCTTATCACTTCGCCGCCAGTCATGACTGCAATGTCAGCCAGCATTTCTTCTTTTCGATCACCGTAGCCAGGCGCCTTTATTGCAAGAGTATTAAATGTCCCTCGCAATTTGTTGAGAACCAGCGTTGTGAGCGCCTCGCCTTCAATGTCATCCGCAATGATAACTAGATCTTTTTTT
Organism: Minisyncoccota bacterium; assembly: GCA_035628495.1. Taxonomy (GTDB): domain Bacteria; phylum Patescibacteriota; class Minisyncoccia; order Phycocordibacterales; family SBAW01; genus GWA1-54-10. The sequence goes on along the minus strand of DASPJS010000060.1, from coordinate 15,702 downwards.
CCTGATTCTGCCACTTTTTGGAGAACCGGAAGAATTTCCTGAACGCTCGAGATTTTCTTGTCAGTTATGAGAATTTGTGGATCGCGGTAGACCGCCTCCATGCGAGATGGGTCGGTAACCATGTATGCGGAAACATAGCCTCGATCAAACTCAAGCCCCTCAACAATTTCTTTATCAATACCGAGCGACTGGGATTCTTCAACGGTCACGACACCATCCTTACCCACCTCCTTAATTGTGTCGGCGATAATGCTGCCGATTTCTTCCGATTCTGAGGAAATAGTCGCCACCTGGCGAATCTCGTCATCATTTTGTATTTTCTTTGCAAGCGCTCGAAGTGCCGCGACAGTTTCAGCAGTTGCTTTCTCAATTCCACTGCGCACTCCCATGGCATTGAGTCCCGCTTCAGTGTGCTTCATGCCTTCGTGTATCAATGCTTCAAGAAGTACTACTGAAGTTGTAGTGCCATCTCCAGCGATATCGTTAGTCTTAGAAGCAACTTCTTTCACAATCTCAGCACCCATGTTTTCAAATTTGTCGCGAAAACTGATTTCCTTTGCAATAGAAACACCATCATTAGTGATAGTGGGGCCTCCATATCCTTTATCCAGAGCCACATTTCGCCCGCGCGGTCCAAGCGTCACCTTTACTGCGTGTGCTGCCTTATCGATACCTGCTTTAAGTGCTTTTCGTGCCTTGTCGTTATAGAGAATTTGCTTTGCCATACTGAAGAAATTAATTAATGACCGCTAAAATATTTTGCTCAGATACTATGTAATATTCCACACCTTCAACTTTAACTTCGTCGTACCCATATTTATTGAACATAATTCTGTCGCCGACCTTAACCGAAACTGGAATGAGTTTATTGTCGTCGCCATACTTGCCTGGACCTACCGCCACTACTCTTCCTTGCTCAGGTTTCTCTTTTGCCGTATCTGGAATGATGATGCCGAAGGAAGTCGTCTTTCCTTCAATTTCCTCAGGCGAAAGAGGCTTCACGAGGACTCGATCACCCAGCGGCATGACGCCAGTTTTGTTAGCGAGCGCTTTTGAAAAATTGCCCGACTTCTTTGCTCTTGATGATGGCTTCTTTTTGCTCTTTTTCATAATCAATGTATACGCCTGTGTCTTTTAAAATTGGGTAAATTCGGGCGCAGTATATTCAATATTTATAGGGTTTGTCAAACTTTACGTAGTTGCGCTTTGTCACTTCTCGTGGTAGCGTCTTTAGTAATGGCAATAGCGGGGGTGCTCCCCTACATACAAATAGTGCTCAGCGTACTTCTTGTCATCTGCATCCTATTGCAGCAGACAGGCGCGTCTATGGGCGGTGCGTTTGGAGGCGACAATTTTTCGGCCGCGTATCACACACGTCGCGGCTCTGAAAAAACGCTTTTCTACGCAACAATAATTCTGGGCACTCTTCTTGCGCTTACCGCATTTGTCACGCTCGTTCTACAATAAAATTCAATTAATAATTCATGCGTCTCTGGCGTACTATTACGCACCCCGTGTATATTCCATTTGTAACCAAAGCGGAGGAAACATACCGCGCACTTTCTCGCGGATCGAGAATGCTTTTCCTGTTTTTCTCGGCAACGCTTGTCATAAGCTCGCTTAGCCTTCTCTATATTCTCAATAGTTCAATGCTCGTTGCTATACCAGGCTACGGCGGAGGCCTCTCCGAGGGCATTATTGGCGCACCGCGCTTTATTAACCCGGTCTTAGCAATATCTGATGCGGATAAAGATCTTTCCGTTCTCGTATACTCAGGTCTTTTGCGCGCAACGCCGCAGGGCGAATATGTACCGGACTTAGCGCAAAGCTACAGCATATCTCCCGATGGTCTGGTGTATACCTTTACACTGAGGAAAGATGCGCTATTTCATGACGGCGAGAAAGTAACGGCACAAGATATTCTCTTTACCATTCAAAAAATCCAAGATCCGGCAATTAAAAGTCCTCTCAGGGCAAATTGGAATGGCGTGGTAACTGAAGTGGTGGATGAGCGTACCGTGCGCTTTGTTCTTAGGTCTCCCTACGCTCCATTCGTACAAAATCTAACCGTTGGAATCTTGCCCGCCCACCTCTGGCAGCAAGCTAGCGCTGAAGAGTTCCCTTTTAGCGAGCTCAACACCTCGCCCATCGGTTCAGGGCCGTTTTCGGTAGATAGCATTTCGCGGACTCCTTCTGGCATTCCGTCGTCATATGTATTGCGAGCCTTTAGCAAGTATGCACTCGGAAAACCATACTTTTCACATTTGACGCTCAAGTTCTACCAAAGCGAGTCTGCACTTGCTAGCGCGATCACGAGTGGCGAAGTTGAAGCCGCAAGCGGACTTTCAGCAGGGACGCTTAATAGTCTCCCTGCATCAAACATCAGACGCGCGTCTTTAAACCGCGTATTCGGCGTCTTTTTTAACCAAAACCAATCGGAGGTTCTGCGCGATATTGATGTGCGCCGCGCACTTGAAGAAAGTATCGATCGCGACCATGTTGTTAAAGAAATCCTCGGCGGCTATGGTACACCACTCGAAGGCCCAATACCTCCCGATATTCTCTCTCGAAGTGCGCTCGCGTCTGCTGAAGCACCTGCGGTACGCGACAGCGCAATATCCGCTCAGCAGAGGTTAATCTCTCGCGGATGGAAATTGGAGAATGGGATTCTCACGAAGACTGCCGGCAAAGGGGCTGCGGCAAAGACAACGACGCTCGCGTTTTCTCTTTCTACCGGTAATGTTCCTGAACTGCGTGCAACCGCTGAATACTTGAGTTCACAATGGAGAAAAATGGGCGCGATGGTTGATGTAAAAGTATTCGAGCAGGGCGACCTTTCACAAAATGTTATTCGTCCTCGAAAGTATGATGCGCTTCTTTTTGGCGAAGTAGTAGGCCGAGAGCTCGACCTGTATGCATTTTGGCATTCTTCCCAGCGAAATGATCCTGGCCTAAATATCGCGCTCTACGCAAATTCGACGGCCGACGACATTCTAGAGGAGTTGCGACAGACTGGAAGCGACGAAAAGCGTCTCGAGCTCTATCAGAAATTTATGATCGAACTTGAGAAGGATGTTCCTGCGATATTTCTCTATGCGCCAGATTTCGTGTATAGTATCCCTAACGACATTGTTGGCCTAAATCTAGGCTTCATAGAAACGCCAAGCGATCGATTTCTCTCAGCGCCAGGGTGGCACAGAGAAACGGATTATGTCTGGCCTATTTTTGGAAGATAACATTAGTAATTTTATTTCATAATGGAAGAACAGAAAAAATTTAAAGGCAGAAGCCGCAGAGGCGGTGAGCGAGGTCGCGGTTTTGGACGACGCCCACGCCATGGTGGTCCGCGCCCACATCAGCCGCATCCACCTCGTGAAATATCAAACGGAAATGGGGCATCCCAGCAAAATGGGAACGAGGAAAAAATACCACCGCTTGAACCGGGCAATATTCGCATTATTCCCTTAGGCGGCGTTGAAGAGATAGGTCGTAATATGACCGCTATTGAATTTGGCGATGATATTATCGTTGTTGATTGTGGCTTTCAATTTCGCGAAGACGACACGCCGGGCATCGACTACATTCTCCCCAATACAAAGTATCTTGAGGATAGGAAAGACAAAATCCGCGCAATGTTTATTACGCATGGTCACCTCGACCATATTGGTGGCATCCCCTACATTATCGATCGCATCGGTTACCCTCCTATCTACACTCGCCGCCTCACATCGATAATGATTAAAAAGAGACAAGAGGAATTTCCCCACCTCAAGCCCCTCGATCTTCAAGAAGTAGAAAAGGATACGAGCATTCGCGCAGGCGATCTACGGGTGCGCTTTTTCTCCGTAACGCATACTATTCCCGATTCAATGGGTATCATAATTGAGACGCCCTACGGACTCATCGTGCACACCGGCGACCTCAAACTTGACCATGACAATGGTATTCCAACTGAAGCCGAAGAAAAAGAGTACGCATATTTCAAAGATAAGAAAGTACTCATGCTAATGGCAGACTCGACCAATGTAGAGAAAACTGGATTCTCCATACCTGAACGCACCGTTACGAAGAACATGGAAGATATCATTCGCGATACAAAAGGGCGCCTCATCATCGGTACATTCTCCTCACAGCTTGAGCGCATTATGCGCATTGTTGAGATGGCGGAGAAATATGGAAGAAAAGTGCTTGTTGAAGGCCGTAGCATGAAAATAAATATCGAAATCGTAAAGCACATGGGTATGCTCAAAGTTTCAGATAAGACGTTTGTTGGAACCGAATCACTCGAATCGCTTCCAGATGGTAAGATCTTAATTTTAGCGACCGGCGCCCAAGGCGATGAATTTGCGGCTCTAATGCGCATAGCGATTAAGACCCATAAACACATCAAAATTAAAAAAGGAGACACGATCGTACTCTCTTCTTCTATCGTTCCTGGAAACGAGCGAGCAGTGCAGAAACTCAAGGATAATCTTTCTCGTCAAGGCGCGCGCATCATCCACCGCGAGACAATGGATATTCATGCTTCGGGTCACGCAAACCGCGATGAAACTTTCTGGATTCACTCTAAGATCAATCCTCGATTCTTTATGCCACTTCACGGCTACCACTACATGCTGCGCGTTCATGCAGACATAGCAAAAGCAGTAGGCCGCAGCGAAGACGAGATCGTTGTCCCAGACAATGGCGCGGTTATTGAAATTCAAGAAGAGGGAGAAAAAATCATCCGCCGCAAAGAAAATGCGCCTAATAGTTTGCGCCTTGTCGATGGATTTTCAATCGGCGATATGCAGGAGGTAGTCATTCGCGATCGCACAGTGCTCGCTCAAGAAGGCATGTTCGTCATTATCGCCACGGTAAACCCGCGCACCGGCAAATTACGAAAGTCGCCTGACATAATCTCTCGCGGCTTTGTGTATCTGCGGGAATCGCAAGAGCTTCTCCAGCAAGCCCGCATTATCGTAAAAAAAACAATTGAAGACACTACCAAGGGTCAGCAGCCGGTTAACTTCGACTACGTAAAAAATAATGTCACTGACGCCGTCGCACGTTTCCTTTTTGAAAAGACAAATAAGCGCCCGATTGTCATTCCAGTAGTACTGGGAGTCTAAAAAGGAGTTTTGCTAAAATAGGGGCGGAGCAGAGCATCTAACGCCAAAATTGTGGCAGATTGGAGTTTGGCAATGCATTTTCTGATTGACGAAGATATGCTTCGTTGGTTACCACCAGTAAGCGAGAGCGAGCTTGAGCGACGAGTACACGCGATCAAGCCTGTAATGAAGTTCAAGCAAGTCAACAATGAGTGGAAAGCTGGCCTCAAGGGCACGCTGTACTACATTTTGGAGCATGGGCCCAACGAAGGATTCATGCATACAGCGGCACCAATACATGAAGCGACCGATCTTGTTCAAATCGGTGATGTACAAGTATTCCATCGATACAAGGTTATAAATTGGTTTGATCCTTCTCTTGTTGAAATTCTCGCACAGATCCCTCAAACGCTCGCGATCTTGGCGGCCGCATTTGAGGTCATATACTTTCCTCGCGGACACAGAGACTTCGAGGAGCAAGTAGAATTTCTCAATCAGGGCTACCATCAGGCGTTCATTCGACTCTATGGGCACAAGCGCTAAGGCAAACATCACCTGTTTGCCTTTTACTTTGCGCTACTCTGGACAAGTCTCGATTTTAGGAGTATTTTCGTGCCAGCTGCGGTACTAACAAAGGAGTTCTGAAATGCCTAGTACAGCCGACATCAGTGATATCACTGAACCCAAAAATGTTCGCAACGGCCGACGTGGTCGAAGAAAACGCGCAAAAGCGACGAAAACGCGGTCATCAAAAAGGGCCCGACCGCAGCGTCGCAGACGCGTACACGCGACATCAAACGGCACCCTTGAAAGAATGCTGCGAGCGGCGAAAGCGCGAGTCGTCAAAATTCAGAAGGCGATAAACGCAAAGCGTGTCTACGAATACGCTTACGAGATGGTCGCACCTTCCCGCACGACAGCCAAGAAACCTCGGCGTCGGCGAGCCAAAAGATCGTAACCTCCCGGGCGGACACCAGTGTCCGCCCTTATCTATTGCGGCACTCTGAAGCGATGGTTTTCAATTTCGATAAGACCTTCCGAACTTAGATCTGCCACTACTTTCACAACTTCGCTTTGCCTACGCATCACTTTCTTCACAATCTCATCGAGCGTCGCCGGTTTTTCAAGAAGTGTCCGCAATATCATTCCACGTAATTCCCTCTCAGATCCCTTAAATTTCGATTGCTTTGTGTAGTGTCGGCTGCGCGTATTTAGCCGAATTCCCTTTCTTTTAAGATGTGCCCCATAATCCATGAGTGCTGAATAAAAATCGCGTGGTTTCATACGCGAAAGCGTTAACGCTTCTGCAACCAGAGGTAGAATCTCAGCGTCAGCTATTAACGCGTCTAATTTTCTTCTTCCCCGAATACAGCAATGAATAAACACTGTGCGAATATTTGTTTCCACAAACGCTTCCGGTTTGTTGAAAGCAAACGCCGCAATTGCCCGCGCTGTATAGTGCCCAACGCCGGGCAGCGCTTCAATCGATTGAGCATCCTTCGGAAATACGCCGCCGTTCTTTACAATTGCTTTCGCCGCCTCATGGAGAAATTTTGCTCGACGGTTGTATCCCAATCCGCTCCAGCACGTCAGCACTTGACCAAGTGGCGCCTTAGCGAGTGTCTCGACGTCAGGAAATTTATCTACGAATTTCTTATAGTAAGGAATAACTCTATCAACCTGCGTCTGCTGAAGCATTATTTCTGAAACCAAAATATGATACGGATCACGAGTTTTTCGCCATGGAAGCTCTTTGCGTCCAGCGACACGATAAAATCCTTTCATATCGCGCAAAAGCTTGTGAATACTCGCGATATCGAGCGTGTGCATAGCGGCATGGTAGCACGAGTGCACTCTTGGTACGCTAAAGGCGGAATTATTAATTGTTTTTATTAAAATTATGGCACGAACAGTCGCGTATGTTTTCGGTGCTATTCTCACTGTCGTTGGTCTTTGGGGTTTTCTACAAAATCCGGTACTCGGTATTTTCCCCGCTAATAGTCTTCACTCAGTAGTGCATTTGGGAACTGGTCTCATCCTCCTTGCAATTGGAGTATGGTGGAGTGATATAGGCCGTTTGGTATTTAAAATCTTTGGTATCGTGTATGTGCTTCTTGCAATTGCGGGATTTGTAATGGGAGGCGATATGGTCTTTGGACTTATCGATAACAATCTCCCTGATCAAATCCTTCATCTTGCACTCGGCGCAGTATTCCTATGGGCAGGATTCATGGCTAATCGTAGTGCGCTAGCGAGCCCCGTGGCTGGTGAAATAGTATAAGGAGCATGGAAATACAAAAAAACCCCGCTACCTTGGACAGGTGCCGGGGATTTTTTGTTTGAGCTGCCAAAAATTTAAGCTTTAGGGCGAGCTTCAGAGACCGTGAGCGTACGACCGTCGAACTCCTTGCCATTCCACATCTGGATGGCTGCCTCTGCGGCAGAGTCGTCTGCCATCTCAACGAAGCCGAAGCCTCGTGAGCGGCCAGTTTCTCGGTCGGTCACGATGGACGCAGATGCTACTTCGCCCGCCTTAGAGAACGCGTCTTTCAACTCGTCCCCCGTGGTTCGGTACGGAAGCCCACCTACGAACAGTTTGCGTGCCATATGCGCGATAAACGTAGATCTTGTGAACTAAATTTCGCTGCAAGGCGACCCTCCTCTAGCTCCAGGAAAGCACATGGGAGAACTTGACTAGCGAACGCGCTCAAGATATCACAGCGGGACTGTAAGCGCAATGAAGCTATAAACAAGGGTCTTGAGCACTTGTTGTCGATATTGATTCCGGATCAAGAAGAGAAACCGCAGGTGCAAAAGCCGTAAAGGTTGAATTACAGCCAAGTACCGAGTTAGTAAAGCGCGAGGACAAATCTGCGGCGCCAACTGCAACCGCCAAGACTCCGAGACTAATCGCAGCCACGCGCCACCAAAAAACATTTCGCGGCGACATCAACACGCCAGATTTTGCTTCGGGAAGCAAGAGCGGGCCCTCAGTCATGCGCCTATAGTACCCCTCAGCACCCTAAGTGCAAGCTAATTCGAAATCCCTACTTCAGCAGGAGTGTGCTCTTCCTCAATCTCAGAATGCCCGAGTGATGTAGAAAGCGTCTGCATAAGCACAGCTCCAATAAGAAACAGCACAATATGTTTTGCATAGTGCGCAGTGCGAAGCGAATGCCTGACAGAGTGCGGAATGAGATCGCCAAGCACGACCATGAGAAACGCCCCCGCCGCAAACCCAAGTAGCGGCGCCTCGAGCGTCTCAAATAACTCGAGTGCGATGAAGCCTCCCACCGAGCCAATCAGTATCGTACTGGAGACAAGGAAATTGAGTGTAAGGGCTTTTTTAACTGAGTATCCACCGTCGCGAAGTACAAAAAACTCGGAAATTTCTTGCACTATCTCGTGAAAAAAGATACTTACTGCTGCCGCCACGGCGACAGTGGGACTCACCGTGAAAGCGGCTGCAAGAAGTATCCCATCACCGATATTGTGAATACCGTCACTGACAAGAATTCTTCGCGGATCAATATGATCTGTCTCATGATCATGTCCTTCGTGTTCGCCATGCATATGAAACGAGGGCAGAAGCTTGAATACCAGGGAAATAAAAATAGCGCCTACTAATATCGCAAGTATGCCGCTGCTACCTGCATGATCTACTGCTTCTGTAGCAAGATGAAAGACAATTACCAGAAATACGCCCGCAGAAAAGCTCACTAAATAATGGATATTTTTCTCTATGGATCGACCCATCGTCTTCCACACTGAAAACACGCCCGCAAGAGACGCAAGCATTACGAGGATCGACAACCCAACAATTTCTAACATGAGCTTATCTTATATCCCATTTCTACTTTTTTTGTAAAGCATCCACACCGCAATTGCTGTTGTGATAGGCACGGCGAGAATAATTCCGATAGAGCCGATGACCGTGCGCAAAATCTCTGTTGCAAATAGTTCTTGATTGATGCTAATGAGCGGGCTTTGCGTATAGGACACTTTAAATAGCAAGATGAGCGGAAGTGCGGCGCCAACATACGCAATAGCGAGAGTGTTTACAAGCGCGCCGATGTGCTCCCTGCCAATGCGTACTGCTCGCCAATATATTTCTTTGGGAGAGAGATGTCCTCCTGCACGCATGAGTTCTTCTACGGCAACTGATTGCCCTATTGCCGCATCATACAAAACACCAAGAAGACCTATAAGAATGCTTCCCATAAGTAATCCGACTAGATCAATTGCCCCGCCAGTATCAAAATTAAGGTACACGCTTTCATCGCTCGCAAACCCCGAGAGCCGTGCCATATCAATTGCAAGATAGGCTAGAGCGCCCGTAACTGCGATGGTGATGAGCATTCCAATAACGGCTGTTGTTGTTGTAATCGTAAAGCCGTGTGTAATGTATGAGCCCAATACTATAATGAGCGCCGCAACGCCAATAGCGACCAGCATAGGTGGATAGCCGCCCACAATTCCCGGCAGTAAAAGGTAAATAATAAAAAAGAGACTGAGCGCGAGCGCTATTAGTCCGCGCACGCCCTGTTTGCCACCGAAGACGAAGAGGCACAGTAAAAAAAGCCCGACAAAAAATGCGAGCACCGGAACACGGTACGGTTCTGCTACGGAATAGAAATCCCTGCCGTCCGCAATGTTTGACGTATGACGAAGGTAAAATACGTCACCGACACGTAGTTCAAGAAAATCGTTTTCAAGGGTCATCTCCTCGCCCTCACGTGGACCGTCAAGAAGTTTTACGCGGATTGTCTGATATATCGCGTTTGTATTTGTCCCGGGTATTAGCTCTTCTCGCTGACTTAATACCTCTAGCACCTGCGCTTTATAGTGAAGGACCGTATCAGGAATTACCTCCTGCGCGAGCGCAGGAGTGTACATTCCCAGTAGAACGATAGCCCCGAGGAAAAATTTCATTAGCGAACTTGAGTTGATGTCGTCGCTGATGCGCCTGCCTGCAAGGTTTTGAGACCCTTGATGATAGTATCTGCTGCTTTTCGTGCCGCAATTAGATCTTGCTGAGCAGCTTTGATTTCTGCATTCGCCTTCTTGAGAGCGTCAGTGTTTGCTTTTATTTTTGCTGCGTCTCCTCCATCCGGAGTGAGCTGCGCTGCGCCAGTGAGCGCTGCCTGTGCGTGCGTTTGAGCACTTCCAAGCCTGGTCCCCATATCGCTAAGCGGTTGCGCATATGCGCTTACATTGGCACCAGCTTGCTGCGCGGCCGTAAGACGTGCCTGAAGTTTGCTGCCGATTTCTGCCAGCATGTTAATGAGTGTTGCCTCTCTATCTGCAGCTGCCGCGATACGGGTTTGCGGCAACACAAGTGCGTAGACGCGATAATCTGTGGTAATAGACTGGACTTGCGTTTTGAGCGCCGCTCCATCGGTCTCGTTCGTGATTTGAGTCTTAAGATTATTGAGCGTAGTAATCTGATTTTGGGTGTTCAGGACGAGGTTTTGCTTGAGCTCCGCAGAAACTTTTGTCATTTGGCCCACGCGAGTATTGAGATCAGTAAGGGCTGCAATTCGACGATCAATTTCCTTGGTCGCTTTTTCTTTTGCGCGCTTCGTCACCGCAGCACTTAGCTGTACCGAGGCCCCGGCGTTCACACTTGCACCCGTATTGCCGCCCCCTGTTTGCGCCTGCGTTTGAGTATTAACGCCCGTATTGAGAGCAGCATCAATACCTGTCGCAGCTGCGAGTACTAACGTGGGAGCGAGCACGGTGAACGCTAAAGCAGTGCCCGAAATTACACGCATGATTTTAGAGTTAGTCATAGTTAGAATTCTTGTGCGGTTGGCTTATCATTTAGACTCGAGTCGATTGTGTTCGAATCAGTCACTAGTGCGCTCATCTGTGCATCGATTGCTGCAGAGTCTTGCATAAGCGCGTTATCAGACGCATCGTTGCTAGCCGTAGGCAAATCGCTCACTGGTTGCTGCCCTTGCTGTGGCGTTGAAGTTGCTTGCTGTACAGCCGCTGGCCCGCCACCTCCGGGAATTATAGTGTCGAGCAAACCACCCCACCAAAGCCCAGCTACCGCAATGATAATAAGCAAAATTCCGATTATCCATTTAGTCATATCTGACTAGTGTACCGTATTTTCTATTTGCTGAAAATTGTAGAATTATTGTCCGCCATTCGCAAAATCAAGACATACCGAATTCATGCAGTAGCGCTTTCCTGTAGATGTAGGTCCATCGTCAAATATGTGTCCTAGATGCGAGTGGCATTCTGCACACAGTACTTCTGTTCTATGCATGCCGTATGCGTTATCAGCTCTAAACTCCACCGCACCTGGAAGCGCCTGATCAAAAGAAGGCCATCCAGTTCCTGAATCGAATTTTGAAACCGATGCAAAGAGTGGATTATTGCATGCAGCACATCGATATACACCGTTTCGCTTTTCGTGCAAAAGCTTTCCTGAAAACGGCGCTTCAGTTGATTTCTCTCTCAGCACACGATACTGCTCCGGCGAAAGTCTATTCTTCCATTCATCCTCAGTTTGAGGCATACCAGCCTTTTTCTTAACGCTCATCATGTTCCTTATGTACGTTTTCATAACTATTTTAACTTTTATTAACTCAAAGGGTTTCTATTCATACACAACTTCTGTGTACTCAGCATGAGGATTAGGGATAACACACAGTACTTTTCCCGCTATTTTAAAGTCTTCTCTAAGCACAATTGGCTTATATTTCGGGTTTTTTGATTCAGGATAGAGGATCGTAACGCCGCCTTGTCGCTTATACCGCTTAACCGTCACCATATCGCCTATAATTGCTGCTACTCGATCTCCATCTTCGGCTTCGTCAGTAAATCGAATGAGTACATAGTCGCCCGGATTAATTCCTGCGTCTTCCATACTGTCTCCCACCGCCCGTACTGCAACAATACCTTCCTCATCTTTTGAGCTTCCTTCGACAATTGCTTTATCGACTTCCAAAAATTCATCTTGCTCTTCTTGAGCGAAGAGTGTGAGATCATCGCAGCCTACATTTGCGACCACGGGAACGCTCACTGTGTGCGATGCGCTATCTTCGCTGCGCAGTTCAATATTTCTCTTCGCGTTTTTGCGCCTTACGATATATCCCTTACGCTCGAGCACCTCGAGATATTGCACGACGGTGCGCAGTGATTTGAATTTGAGAGCCTTGCGCAATTCATCGATAGTTGGCGAGTCGCCGCCGCGGATGCGCTTTTTGATCTCTGAGTAGACTCGTTCTTGTTTTGTAGTGAGAGGCATGTGCATACAGACACTATAGCACATATTGTATGATACAATACACAATATACACAAATTCTGTGGATATCTAAAACTACACTATGAAAACTTCTTCAGCGCAAAAATTTAGAGGCATGGTGGAAGCAGGATTTCCCTCTGCAGCGGAAGAAGAGCTACTCGATACAATGACGCTTGAAGAATTTCTTATCGAGAACAAAGAAGCGACATTCATGCTTAAGGTCAAAGGCGACTCAATGATAGATGCAGGAATTATGGAGGGCGATATGGTGCTCGTGGAACGTGGTAAGCAGCCTAAGTCAGGAAATATTGTTATTGCACGCATCGACGGCGAGTACACGATGAAATACTACCGCAAGCGCAATGGGAAAATATTCCTTGAAGCGGCAAATAAAAAATTTAAACCGCTCTTCCCCGAGCAAGAACTCTTGGTTGAGGCGATAGTAATCGCTGTCATCCGCAAATATTAGTATGTCATGGTCTCTTTACAGTTTTCCCCGCGCAATCCTGCATATCGATGGAGATGCTTTCTTTGCATCGTGTGAAATAGCTCTCAACCCTAAGCTCAAAGGCAAACCTGTAGTCACCGGAAAAGAGCGCGGCATCGCTTCCTCGATGAGCTATGAGGCTAAAGCAAAAGGCGTAACACGGGGCATGATACTGTCTGACGTCAGAAAATATTGTCCTGACGCCGTCATTTTGCCTTCCGACTATGAGACGTACAGTCTTTTTTCAAAGAGAATGTACGCTGTCGTGCGCCGCTACACCCCCGCTGTGGAAGAATATTCGATCGACGAATGTTTTGCCGATTTAACCGGTTTGCGCCGCCCGCTGCGGATGTCCTACCGGCACATGGCAGAGCGTATTAAACACGAACTCGATAGCGAGCTTGGGATGACGTTTTCAGTCGGACTCGCTCCCAACAAAGTGCTCGGGAAAGTCGCGTCGAAATGGAAAAAGCCGTCCGGACTCACCATCATTCCCGCACGAGACATTGAAGAATATTTGCGAGATCTCCCGCTCATAAAGATATGGGGTATCGGCCCGCAGACAACACAATTTTTAAACAAAATGGGTGTTGCGACCGCATACGCCTACGCCAATAAGCCCCAGGAGTGGATCGCTGCGCACATGAGCAAGCCCTACAAAGAAATCTGGCAGGAATTGCGCGGCGAATTCGTGTACCCGCTTAACCTCGAAGAAAAACATGACTATCAAACGATAAGCAAGACAAAAACGTTTACCCCTCCCTCGCGCGACCCCGGCGTTGTATTTTCTCAGCTCTCGAAAAATATAGAGAACGCGTGCATCAAAGCTCGCCGCCATGGCCTTGCACCTAAGAAAATATATTTCTTTCTAAAAACGCAGAACTTCGATTTCTCGGGACTCGAACTTGAACTGACGAGTCCTTTATCCGCTCCGCATGAGATGGTCCGGCTCGTGAGATCAGTCTTCCACAAAGTCTTTCGGCCGCGCTTTCTCTATCGTGCGACCGGCGCCATACTCATGGACCTGCGCATTGAAGGCGGCGAGCAGCTTGATCTCTTTGGGAAAGTGGCCGAGCTCCACAAATGGAAACCTGTGTACGCCACCGTCGATATGCTCGATGGCAAGTTTGGAAAACACACGGTGTTTTTGGGCTCAACACTCAAAGCGATGCGAGACAGCACGCACACAACGACGCACAATACTGCGCCCGGACGCACGCAGAATCTTTTCAAAGGAGAAAATAGCCGTCAGAGAGTCGGGATTCCAATGCTCGGCGATGTGAAATAAGGGGAAGCGTATAATGGGGCTCATGTGTGGACGATTCGCCGTATTTTCAAGCAAGGAAGCCCTCGAGGCGCGGTTTAAGGCAACTGTATCCGACGAGACGTCTCCGCACTACAATGCCGCACCGTCACAAAAACTCCCAACCATTCTCAACATGAATGACGAGGAAATAGTAAATACGAAATGGGGCTATCTTCCCCATTGGGCGAAGCCAGACGGAAAAATCAGGCCTCAGATAAATGCGCGCGGAGAAACTGTCGATCAAAAACCGTTTTTTAAAACCTCGTTCAAAAGCCGCAGATGCCTGGTCTTGAGTGATGGGTTTTACGAATGGGATAGGAAAGGTCCAAAAAAAATTCCCTACTTCATCACGACCAAGGATAAGGAGCCGTTTGCCATGGCCGGAATTTGGGATACTTCACAGGAAGACGGTAGGGAGATAAACACATTTGCCATCATCACCACAGGCGCAAACAAGACGGTTTCACAAATCCACGACCGAATGCCGGTAATTCTTCAAAGAGACGAGGAGCGCGATTGGCTTGACCAAAGTCTGCCGCTTAACGCGGCAAAAGAAATGCTTACTGCGCTGCCGGACGGGCAAATTGAAATGTTCCCAGTATCAACGCGGGTAAATTCGATTAAAAACGACGACCCAGAATTACTTGCTAAGAGCTTGGACAAGTAGCGCCTCGGTTTTGAGTCGCCGCAAGTCAACTTTGCATACCATGCGAGTGTGGCGTTTGCCGCCACTGATTGCCACAATTTGCGCCGTAGCAACCCGACGCTTGCACATGTCGCATATGATTCGTCTAGCCATGCCCCAAGTATGAGCAGAGTCGCTGAATAGAAAATGATGCGCGGCACAAAGATATAAGAAAAAGCGCCCTGGTGAGCGCCTTTCCTGTATGAGCTAGCCGTTACCTGCTGCCGCCCTCACGGCCTGCTCGACTCGCCTTCTCGCGATCATTCGCGAAGTTGCCTGGGTTGTTTTCTTTGCCCTGACTGCGTCCACCCTTAGACGCGATGCGGCGGCGTTCTTCTTCGCTCATTGCGGCGAAGCCTCGCCTACTTTTTCCTCTTTCCATAAGTCTCTATGATTTTATTTTTGCTCGATAAATGACCGACCTTGCCCTCATGGTAAACGTGCGCACCTGAATAGGTGGTTAACCGTTTTTTAGGGTGACGCTAAGCGGCGTCAAGCGAGACTGTAGAAAAAATTTTTGACTTTTCAAAATAATATCAGCGAATTCCAGTGTCGCAGCTGATTTCTATACGTAAAAATGAATTTGGTGTGACGGTTACGTTAGTCTCATTGCACTGCGGGAATGGACTTTGTCCTGCGACGATGACATATTCGCCCGGCGCAAGGCTAGCCTCAAACTCTCCTTGTGCATTACTGCGAGTTACAACGTGCGCGCGAGCGGTGTCGCTCGCACGATATATAGCAACTATCGTCTCAAGAGGTCTATCAGCACAGTTGGGGTCTGGCGGATCTCGCTCCACGGGGCACGTTGGCCCGGCCATGAGCACTCCGCGCACGCCAGAATTAAACGGGACAATTCCTCCTGAACCAGTGCC
>DASPJS010000059.1:0-6512 GCA_035628495.1 Minisyncoccota bacterium | reverse complement strand
CGCGCGAACCTGAAACACCGCTCACACAAGAGTACATGGATCTCGCACTCGCTATTCAAGAGATAACCGAAGAGGCGGTGGTGCGCTTGGCGCGTACAGCGCAACGACTCACCGGCTCGCGCAATCTTGTGATGGCTGGGGGTGTGGCGCTTAATTGTGTCGCAAACGAGAAAATTATTGATGCGAAGATTTTTGACGACGTGTGGGCGCAGCCGGCCGCGGGGGATGCTGGCGGAGCACTCGGTGCGGCCCTCGCAGCGCACCATATTTATTTCGGCGAAGAGCGCCGCGTTGACCCTAAGCAATTCGATGCAATGCAAGGTGCGTATTTGGGACCAGATTATTCAGATCTAGATATAGTGCGCATGGCTCGCACGTATGGTGCCACATATGAGCGCGTGAGTGAGGATGAGCTTTATGACCGAGTTGCTAAATTACTTGCAGGCGAAGCAGTTGTTGGGTGGATGCAGGGGAGAATGGAGTGGGGGCCGCGTGCATTAGGGAACCGCAGCATTATCGCCGATCCGCGCAATGCAGACATGCAAAAGAAACTCAATCTCAAGATTAAATATCGTGAAGGATTTCGTCCGTTTGCGCCGTCAGTACTTGAGGAAGACGTTGAGGAATATTTTGAAACCGCGCGCCTATCGCCATACATGCTCTTTACAGCACCCGTACAAAAGAGCCGTCGCAAACCGCTTGCAGATCCTTCACTTGATCTCTCGACGCGTCTCAACTCTCCGCGCTCTGATGTTCCTTCAATTACGCACCTCGATTATTCAGCGCGGCTTCAAACTGTCTCGAAGAAAACAAATCCGCGTTATTGGAATCTCATTAACGCATTTAAAAAAGAAACCGGCTACGGACTTATTGTGAACACAAGTTTTAACGTGCGCGGAGAGCCAATTGTGATGACACCTGAAGATGCGTATCGCTGTTTTATGAATACCGAAATGGATTATCTCGTCATCGGCGATTTTATTTTCGATAAAAAAGCGCAGCCCGTATGGAAGAAAATCGAAGCCAAGGAAGCCTACGGTCTCGATTAAAAGCCCTATATATTAGGCTTTCCAGCGCATCTTGACTTTATAGCAAAGATAGTATATAATATATAAGTATAAAGTTCTGTCACAAAAACAACGGAGATGTTGAATGACCGTTCAGTCTATCTCGAGGACACTCGAGTTGCGCAGCCTCGCTGCGGCTTCGCGAGAATATCTCGAAAAAGCAAATGAGGAGCTTCCTCTTCCTGACGGCGACGAAGGCATGGCCATTTTCGCCAGGATCGAGAATGACTTCTTCTATTTGCCGGAAGCGAGGTTCCCGACCAACAAGAGTGGACACTTCGCGAAGACGGCGCCTGACGGCCTCTACAAGGCCGGCGGGGGATGCTTCATCAAAAGCAAGTACGGCACGCTTGTCGTTTCCGACGAGCGTGGCGGCGGCCTTGGTGTCGAGTGGTACAAGTACTGGCCTGTGGGTCTTGCCAAGCACAGCGACGGCGAGGATCTCATGAAAGGCGTTCGGCGGGAGTTCGATGAGGAAGTTCTCATCTACTCGCTCGATCACAAGCCTCGGCGCCAGTTCGTGCCGAAGGGCGCGATGAAGAAAACCGAGTGCGAAGCGCTCGGGTTCAAGATCGATGAAGCGGTCGAGTTCGGCGAGATGATCCCGTATCGATTCTTCATCAACGAAGTGGAGAAAGCCTACGAACTTCATGCGCAGTGGGATATCTCTGGACTCAACGTCCCGTATTCGGCTCACTACGATGAAGACATGTGGTTCCGCGGCGGCCGACCGGGCATACCGGTGGTCGCACTGAACTCGCAAGGTCTTTTGACAGGCTTCTTCTCGGGCCAGCAGGGGTTCATTCGTCCTCCGCCGGTTGCGAACCTGCATCCGTCGGTTGCAGATTTCCTCGGCAGGCCGGCTCCGATTAAGAAGGCAGCGTAGCGGCGAAAGCCAAACAAATATGGGCGCACAGATCAATGATCTGTGCGCCTTTTTCTTTTGCCTTGACCTGTGTCTGTATTGCCATTTACATTTAGGTACTCATCTTTGCTCATGAATACTCTCTCGCGCATGGTTTTAAATACGTTCCTCGTTATTGCGAGTGTGGGGTTCTCACTTCTCATTATCGAAGCAGTGCTCCACTTTACACCTCTTGAGGAGCGCTGGCTGTATCCACTTGAGCCTGGCGGATATCTTAAGTACGATCCGGAGCTTGGGTTTGATATACGCCCTAGTTTTCCTACCTCAACGCACAGTTTTTACGATTATTCCTACAAAGTTTGGTCAAACGAGCTTGGCTGCTACGACTATCCCTACGACGGAGTATCGCCCTACATTTATGTAACAGGTGATTCTTTTGCGTGGGGATTTACTCCGCTACATGAGAAATGGGGCAAAGCGCTTGAGAGCATGACTGGAATCCGCACGCTCACCTGCGGCGTAAACGCGTATGGTACGCGACAAGAAGTCATAAAGACACGCAGAACGCTTGATCGTCTCTCAAGAGATCCGGAGCTCATTGTGGTTTCGTACCTTGGCGAGAATGATCCTTTTGACGACTTTGCTTTTCCTAACTTCACTTCATACAGAGGGTACCGGGTTCCTTCGTGGTCGCATTGCGGACCCGAGACTCTTCTGTCCATATCCCCGCTCATGCCGACCACTACCTGTAATATTCCTGAGCCGCACTACTCTCTTTTTGAGCGAACTAAATTTGAACTTTCACTCAATTCGATTATTTATATGATCGCAAAACGGCAATTTAATATTCAAGATACGCTCAAGTCCTGGCTCGCGCAGTTTGCTCCCGGTTGGGCAAAGAACCAAGGACTCCTCCATGCGGAAGGACCACAATTTGTTGATGGCACTCGTGACGTGTCTTGGGATGCACATATGTACTCAATGCGTTCGTTTAAAGATTTAGCGGAGATGCATAATGCGCGCGCGGTATTTGTATTGGTGCCACATAAAGAAATGACGCGCGCTGCGAGCATTGATCCCCAAGCCCCCAATGAACGGCTCAAAGAATACCTCACTGCACAGGGGATTGAATACGTGGATCTTACTCCAGAGTTTCGTGCGCGAGAAAAACTACCTGAGCGGCCGCTCTATTGGGATTTTGACGGACACTGGAATATTGATGGGAATCGCCTTGCAGGGCTCATCGTAACCAAAGCGCTTCTTGAGCGCGGTCTTGTAGAGGCGCCAAACAAAGCGCAGGTTTTAAGCGACATTGAGAAGCGTTTAGCGCAAGATTTTTCTATTTAGTGTAGACGGAATCTTCGTAAATGGGTTCACCAGTACGCTCGCTGTAATGGGTCTCATATCTGCCGCGGTACGAGAAGTTTAGTATTCGCATCAAGTCGTGTATGTCGCCAAAGAGGGGTTGATTTTCGTAGAGTGTTGTAAATGAGGTCTCAATAATGGCAATGTCCGCATTACCGATGACGTTTCTGCCGCCCTGTATAACCTTGTCTTCAAATCCTTGCACATCAATCTTGACTAATACAGGTTTCTCCAGATCCCTATTTCCAAGCACCGTATCGAGTTTTTCGATCTGGATTTTCTCTTTAGTATGCGAAGCACTCTTTGGATAAAGAGTTTTGTGAAGCTCGGCCATGGTAAGGAGTGAGGAGCTTGGGGTAGAGGAACTGCGGTTGATGATCGTCTCTCCGCTTTCTAATCCAAGTGCCATATTGAATGCGTGAAATTTTTTGTCTCCTTGCATTGTAATTTGGAGTCGTTCGTATGCATCGTGAAGCGGTTCAAAAGAATAAATAGATGCCTCAGGGAAACGTGCACGCATCTCCTTAGCAAAAACACCATCACTGGCCCCAATATCTATAATGGTTTTAATATTTCGCGGCACCATAGTCTTCCAAAATGGGCGATATCGAACAATATCGATACCAAATCGGCGCAGTATCTGTTTTATCGCCATTGTGAAACTCATCGTGGTGTTATATCAGCGTATGTGGGATGCTCGCCGATAATAAATGATTTTGCCTTTCTTTTTACAGGTCTTCCGTTCTCAAAGTCGATATATTGCATTTTTTTGTTGCCGCGCATAAAGAGAAGAGGGTAAAGCCAGACGAAGAATTTCTCACCGCGCGGATAGAGGCGAGATTGTGGGGCAAAGAAAAGCCGCGCCTGCCATGCTTTGAAACTACGTTTATTGTCGCGAGCACGCCACTTTTCTTCTTTGCAGCGAGCGATGTTCTTGCTGAGTGATCCTGCGCGCTTGCGATATTTACTTATGTAGAGCTTCGCGGCCCATAAGGGTGTGTATTTCGCCATGCGGTTCCATAGCTGTTGCTCTCCGGCACAACGATAATCGCTGGGGAGCGGTCCTGCTTTTTTCCACAACTCTGCAGTCCAAAATACTGTATCTGCATTCACATGATAGGACTCGAGTCCATACACGCCGTGCTCTAGCCAATCTTGGCGATACAGGTAACTGAGTTTCGTATACAGTACTTCGCCCTCCTCACTCATAGTTGATGAATAGCCTTTTACCCACTCTATATCGGGGAATGTTTTGAATATGTTGGCGATTCCTTGTAGTGCTCCTGGCACATAGTCGTTGTCAGCATCGAGCCACGTATATATGTCGCCCGTAGCTCGTGCAAATCCTTTATTTATAGCGTCAAAAGTTCCTTTATCTTTCTCAGAGTAGCTCTGCATGGTAATGCCTTTGCATTTCACTGGCCACGTTCCCGACTCTAGGCGCGCTCGATATTCTTCAAAAATTTTCACAGTGTTGTCGGTAGAGCCGCCGTCCTGAAGAATGTACTCAATCTCAAAGTCGCCTTCTTGAGACAGAAGACTTTCAATAGTTTCAGCTATCCAATTCTCGGTGTTGTAAGAAGGACTAACAATGGAAAACTTCATAATCTAGCGAAGTGAGTGAATAAAATGCGTTTTTAATCCGAGCGAGCGACGATTATATAATGCGTAGCATTCTATACGATGTATTTTTCGTAGCCAGTATAGTCCGAATTTTCTTTATGTACATCCCAAAGATACATAGGAAACTTAAATGACCAGCTGTTCTTGAAATGTGTCGCAACGCGAAACGCGAAATCGCGTCCAGATCCTCGTCCGGACGGTACACCCCACACTCTAGCGTTGCGATGGCGCATAAGCACACCCTCGTCTCTTACGCGATGGTGAAAAAACATCGCGTTGTCTGAGCCTGGGTATGAATCCATGTGTCGGTAAAATAATTTACGTGTGTAGGGAAGCCATTTAATGGGAAATGGGAGATATTTATGCAGTGGTTCGAGCATAAGTGGGCCGCGCACTCGATTAGCAAGCGCAACAATTTCCTCAGGACGAATGATTAGTGAGTCTTCTCCTTTTTCTTTAATAATCGCGTCAATGTCGAGTTTTTTCTCTAGGTATTCCGGTTTGAGTTGCTGCCATTGAATAGTGACACACGTCGCGTCATACTTTTTTACGAGTCGGTATTGAACTTCGATGCGGTTAAGAAGTGACGCATCGTCGGCGTCTTGAGTGGTGAGCCATTCGCCTTTTGCAAGTGTGAACCCGTAGTTACGCGCTGCGTATCCTGCGCTGATGTCATAGCCGCGCCAATTGGTGCGTTTCTCGTGATTGTCAGGGAAGAGATGATACTGCACTCGTGGATCTTCTTGAGCGATGCGTTTTACTACTTCGGCGGTAGCGTCGGTGCTGCGGTCGTCAACCACAATAATTTCCAGGTTTTTATACGTTTGGTTTTGCATCGAGCGAATGGCTCGCGCGACTCGTTTTTCTTCGTTGTAGACAGGAATAACAACTGAAATCAGCGATTCCGCAGACATTTTTCGATGGTATCATAGTGGTAATTAATTAATAGTCTGAACATTTTATGCAATTTTTATCAACTCGTGCGGGCATTTCAGGCTCTATATTTGTGGCGGGTGCATTTTTAATAGTTTCCGTTGTTATCGCTGATATCAGTGTTGGTAATTCAAGGACCAATGTCTCCAATGATGTAATTTACTCGGAGGTAACGCTTACGAAACCCTCTGGAGTTGTCTCGGGCGACTTATTACTTGCAAGTATTTCAATAAATGGAGGCCAGCCCACCACAGCAACTACTACTCACCCAAGTGGATGGACACTCCTTGCAAAAACAGATAATGACACGCACGTTGGCATATTAACGTATTGGAAAATAGCAGGCGCCTCCGAGCCATCGTCTTATACATGGACAATTGGCACTCAAGTTCGCGCTGTAGGAGGCATTACCCGTTTTACTGGCGTCAGCACAAGTAATCCAATTGATGTAGTTGCAAGTTCGACTGGAAGAGGAACGTCTGCTATAGCCCCTTCTGCTACTACGACTCAAGATGGAGCGAGAATCATTACGGTGTTTGCCGTGAATGTCGGAAAAGAGAATACCATTTTTGCAACTTCAACTGGTATGACAAAACTCTATGACATAAAAAATGAACCCCTTGGACCAACTGCAAGCGCTCAAGAGAGATCGCAGGCTA
>DASPJS010000058.1:0-12189 GCA_035628495.1 Minisyncoccota bacterium | reverse complement strand
CATCGTAGAAGAAGTATGTCGTGTTACCTTTAGGATCTTTGACCCGCGTTGTGTTTCCCACAGAATCGAAGTAGTAGTACGTAAGGTTTGCAAGCGCATCTCTGGTCGAGCGCCGCCGATCTAAGGCATCGTAAAAGTGGTAGGTGGTATTAAGCCTTTCGTTTCTTGACCGGATCACGTTACCATTAGCGTCGAAGAAAAAGTACGCGGAATTGCCCTGCGCATCTCGCCGGGCTTTAACACGGTCCATTGGGTCATAAAAGAAATATGTGGTGTTCAGACGCGCATTTCGCCACCTTGTGGTGTTTCCATTGGCATCAAAGAAAAAGTACGTCGAACGTCCCAGGGCATCACGTACGCAGTTCTGCTGGTCCCGAGGGTCGTATGAGAAATACGTCGAGTGAAGTCTTGGGTCACGTGAAACGGTTAGATTTCCATTTAAATCGTAAAAATAATACGTCTCTGAACCATCGGCTTTCTTAACGCTTGCAACTTCGGAGTACATGTTAAAGTTGAAGTAAGTTGTATTCTGCCTAGCATCTGTGACTTTACGCCGATTGCCCACAGAATCAAAGGAATAGTAGCCGTATGTAGTGACACTTGCGTCTTTAATTTTTCGTTCACGATCCTGCCTTGAAAGAAGTTCTACTAAAGCTCGGGCTATAGCCACGTCAAATACATAAACGTCCTCAAGCAGACCATCAAAATATTGAATAGTATGGGCAATACCAGCCCAGGTTATCGACTCAGTTGACGCATGAACGCCCAGTCTAAACTCCGCCGTGTTGCTTTTTATACTGCCTTGAGTACAGTATCTCATGGCCACGCGTACGCCGTCAACATAGATACACACTAATTTCGTTTGCGGTTCATAGGTCGCAGCTAAATGATACCAGGTGTTAACAGAAAAATTGAACGACGCTCCAAAAACAAGCTCATAGGAAGATCCGCCATTAGACGACAGCAAGAAATACGGGTAAAGAAGACCCGTCGTAGAGTCACGACGAATACCAAAACTATAACCTCTATCAGAGGTTGCAGAAGCTCCCCATTTTGAAGCAATTGGGCGCAACCATGTTCCGGTGGCGATATTACTTATCTGAAAAAAACCAGCGAGCGACAACGCGCCAGTGATCCCAAGCCCTGTTTGAGCAGCATTAGTAATGGAAAGATATTCACTATTAGAGCGAATAAATTGGGCCGCATTTAGCCCGAACAATCCACTTGCTGACCCTACAGTGTTATTGTCTATCAGCAAATTATTTCGTCCTGACTCATCGGCTCGATTACCCGAGGATTCATGTAGAGGCCAGAATCCTTGCACGTTCGTTAATCCTCTAGAGAATGCCGTATTTCGATCATTATTATCAAATCGGTTCTGCTCTACCAGCAACGATGGAGAAACATCATAAACTCCGTTGCCTGTGCTGTCGTAACAACTCACAGTTTCAATCACATCGCCATTATTGGCTTCGACAATATAGTTGGTAAGTCGTCTTTTCCCATCATATACGTATACTCTCGTCATCGCATTAGGACTCGTTATTGTGGAAAGATCATTTCGACTCGTGTATGAAAAGTATGTTAGCCCACTAAGTGGGTCTATCTTTTTTATCGGCCGGCCAAGAGAATTAAATTCATAGTACGTAGTAAAGCCTGCAAAGGATGACTCGCTCCATCGTGGACTGACATCCCTCACTAAATTGCGAAATGAATTATACCGAAAGTAGGCGACACTGCCGCCCGGCATAACCTGGGACGCCATGCTTCCAGTGTTGGGATCGTAATTGAAATAGGTTGTATTGCCACGAGCATCACAAGCGCTTCTAACCCTGCCAATAGAGTCTAGTGAACTTGTGGTACTGCTCCCATCGGGATGAACTGTCGACGTTAATATTCGATTCGTGTACGCAAAATAGGACGTATATCCTCGCGCATTTGTAACTTTACTGACATCGCGTTCATTTTGGGCATACGAATACTGAATTCGACGTGAGTGGCGCGCTAATAATGTCATGGAATTCTTGTCGTTATACTCAAAGTACTGGACAAATCCATTTGGCGCGTGTTTTCTTTTTAAATGGTTTCCGTAAAAATTGTTGGCCGCAAAGTAGGTCCACTGGTAGTACGTGGTGTTCCTCATTCTATCAACCGACTTGGAAAGCTGTTCAATGTTGCCTGAAGCATCTGATGACAATGTGTATTTATAGTATGCGGTTGACTTGGGTAATGGCGTTTCAAGCGTATTCAAATTAGCTGTATCATACCTATAATACGTCAATATGCCTTCCGGCTCCATAACTTTGCGAATGGATGAGGTGCCCGTCCAATTGAAATACGTGGCGTAGCCTTCGGCATCCGCTTCTTTGATCATAAATGGATGACCGCCGCCATCCACGGAAAATCTGTAATGTGTTCTGCATCCGGTTGGATAGGTTATGGCATTTAAAAAACAATTCGGAGCCGATGTATATGAGTTGTAATCATAATAGACAGTTCTACTCTTGGAGCTATCAGCTTCATCTTTTATAAAAATCTTTTTTATGGGC
This sequence comes from Minisyncoccota bacterium, assembly GCA_035628495.1. Lineage (GTDB taxonomy): Bacteria > Patescibacteriota > Minisyncoccia > Phycocordibacterales > SBAW01 > GWA1-54-10. The sequence goes on along the minus strand of DASPJS010000058.1, from coordinate 9,640 downwards.
GCCGGTATGAACTGCTCATTCGAAGCATCTCCATATTCGAAATATGGAGTCACTCCGCTTATGTTTCCAGTTATTTTTCTTAGTAAAGGAGAGTATCCGCTTGGATTCACCTGCCTTGCAGAATAAGTGTAGTCGAGTTGATTGCCAAACAAATCTCTCGTGTAAATAACGCGTCCGTCCAGAGCATTATTTGTACCACCATACTTGAAGTAGGTACTACTGTCGAAGTCGAAGTCGTAGAAGTAATAGGTGGAGTGGTCGTATCTTGCCCGCATCGGCATGGGATTAACTGTTTCAAAATAGTGAATGGCTCCGCTAATACCCTTTCGCTTATAATGTGTTAATCCGTCGCTAGATACAGGAAATACATCGGTGAATTTATTGAATGCCCCCAGCGAACTCACGTTGGAGATATAAGGCAAAAACGAAAACATCCCAGATTGTCCACCCGTTTGCCAACCTTCTGGTCGTGCGGCAAAGAGACGGCTCGAACCCGTAGGATCTGATGAAGCGAGGCCAGTAAACTGATGCCATGCGAGACTTAAAAGTCCGCCCGACTTCAGTGGAAGCTTCAAACAATTTGAGTCGGCGCGAACTCGCGTCATTCCTGAATACTTGTAGCCAATTTGTAATGTGCCCGTACCCTTTTTTGCAAACACAGGCAGCACGCATCCAGCGTTTGGCGCATCTTGTGAGCTGCATCGACCGCTTCCATCAATGGAGCAGGCACCACTCGTCAATGCGTTATAAAATCCCATTGGGAATTCCTCAGAATGTTTCAGTTTTTACCCGGCGCACGCGATCAAAAGGCATTACGTACTACAATTTTTACAAAGACTGTACATTCGCAGCGTATAAGTTTGCCGTCTACCTTCCGCAAACTAACCCTGCCCCACCCGCAGCGGGGCACCGTACAGGATTTGGCAATGTCGAAAACATGTTAGGCAGTCTCGTCCAGAAACCGGTTGGTTTGGGTGTCCAACCTGAAACTCTTTCTATGCTACTTTCTAAAATCCAGAGAACCCCATCCTTCCCGAAACTCATGCCCGTTGGCCCGAGCCCGACTTCCAATTGGTCGCTCCTCATGACTTTTCTTAAAAGGCTATTCTTGAAATCTACATGCCAAACACAATCATGATCCATATCAGATAGGTACAGTTCGCCGTCACGATCAAGTGTCAATGCAGTGGGATGAGCGGGGTAGTATTCTGCTATCGGCAGTTCATCAGGGATGTCCTTGGGTTCGCTCCACCGACCAATGTTCTTCAGCGGGAAAATTGAACGTAAGCCACGCTGTGGATGAAATTCTCTAACGCATTGATAGCCTCGCTCTATAAAGAAATAAATGCCATCATTGCGAAGCACTACAGACGTCGGAGCATAAATGGGAGTTGATAAAACCTCCTCTGGTGGAACGGTCTCTCTGCATCCAGAAAAGACAAAATACGTGCTGGGCGAGCAACCCACGATTAGTCTCAAGTACTCGTCCGACTCAATCTCGCAAATACAATCCCCATCACTAAATGCACACAGAGTTCGCCCCTGTTGTGTTGTGAAAAGACCTGTTGGACTCTCTGGTAACGCACCAGCATAATGCTTGTTATTCGGCTTAATCTTGATCTTAACGTCTTCGTACTTCTTGTCCTTAACGCGTACGATTCTTCTGCCAAACTTGTCAGCAATGAGCAAGTGACCGCTCGCGTCGATAGTCAGGCCATAGGGAGACGACAATTCGTGTTCTGCATCATCAGACGGGGACACGACAGGCTCGGAGTGTCCGGTGTCTGGCGACCATTTCATCACACGGCGTTTGTTTCTTTCCGTAAAATAAACATGATAGTCATGACTCACTTTGTGCCTCCTTCATAATGGGAGAGCTATTGAGAGCTTTATTTAAACCATCATGCAGCGCATGCCTTATGAACATCAAGAGAATTCGTTTGTCGCGAGGAATGCCGCCTAATTCTTCAACTATCTGTTGTTCGTTTACGTTTAGCGCTTTTGAACAATCCAGACCAACGACCAGGGCTGTTGTGGCTGAACCTATCGCAATTGCCCAAGGACAAGAAATAGTGCTGAAGCCCATGGATACAATGACGCTACCTTCCAACTTTAAAAATATTCGGTAGAAAGGTCCGCCGCCGTCGAAGCCAAATTGGCCGATGAAGTCGTATTTGGACGCGAGATTGACGCCAAGTGGACTTTTCATGTGACGGTGTGCACTTCGCGGCAACATACGGCTGCCCCCGAGTCAATAAACGTATCAATCTTATATCTTTTTCTGGTTGACATCAAGTACTTTCTGATCAGAATACGCTAAATTTATTCCAGACTGGAAGCCCTTATGCGCATCGTGATCGACTGCAGATCTATTCATTCATACATGGGGGGAATAGGTCAGCTGTCTCTTCACCTGGCCAATGCGCTCAATAGGATCGATCACCATCATTCCTTTACTGCACTTGTGTCTGATGCAGTTGACGGACTCGAGATGCCTTTTTTTGTTGTTGGCGCCGGCATGATTGACCCCTCGTTTGAACAGTTCCGCCTTCCGCAGATTCTTAAGGACTTGAAGACTGATCTTTACCTAAATACGTGCTTTTCAGTACCTCTCTTAAAGACAAGCAAATACCAGATGTCGATTATTCACGATGTCGTGTTTGAGGACAGGCCGGAATGGGTGGAACCTAAATTACGAGACTATCTCAGTCACTGGTCGCGGATAGCAGCAACTTTTGCCGACAGAATCATAACGGTTTCGGATTACTCAAAAGGGCGCATCTCAAAAGTCTATGGGATTGAACCAGACCGTATTATCCGTATTTACAACGGGGTGGCTCCGCCGCCCCGATTATCCGAGGAATTCATTGAGCACGTTCGAAAAAAGTATACCCTCGAAAAGTCCTTCGTGCTTTATATTGGCACGATTGAAAGAAAAAAAGGGTTGCCTGAGTTAATTAATGCAGTTGCGCATTTATCCGGATCAGACTTCAACGACACCCTTGTTTTTGCCGGAGCGCGCGGAGGCGGAGAATGGGAAATAGAGCAGGAACTCGCACAAAAAAAGCTTCTTTCACGTTCTAAATTGCTTGGGCACGTGCCTGAGCTTGAAAAGTGGGCACTTTTAAAACTTTGCTCCGTTTTGATCTACCCTTCAAAATACGAAGGGTTTGGTCTGACGCCGCTAGAAGCAATGTCCATAGGAACTCCATGCATAACAAACAATACCACGTCACTTCCTGAGATCGTTGGTTCGGCAGCGATCAAGGTGGACGTAACACAGGTTAAGGCATTTTCTGAAGCGATTTTGAGAGCTCTGCGAAATCAAGACGTTCGGCGGGTTGCATCCGAGATGGGTCCAACACAAGCACGTCATTTTACATGGGAAAAAAGTGCCGCCCAGTACATAGCTCAGTTCGAGGCGGTGGTCTCATGATGCGAGTTTTACACATTTCTTCGGAGTTTCCACCACAGCAAGTCTTCGGCTTAGGGAGATATGTGGCGGAACTCGCTAAGGAGCAGGTCCGCTTAGGTCATGAAGTGCACGTTCTTACAAATTCAATGGGTGGACAGGACCAAGATGTTATTGATTCAGGAGTGGCTATTCATAGGATTAATTACCCGCCACCGCCCAAGCCTACTGGACCAGTATCGCCGGTCCTCGCATTCAATCTCTTCTTGCAAGATCGATCATTGGAACTTGGAAAAGCTTCCATGGGCGATCCTAATCTCATCGTGACGCATGATTGGCTTACAGCATTGGCTGGGGCGCACATCTCCAAAAGGTTTGCCATTCCACACATATGGACCGTTCACGACACCGTTCATGGAAAACGATTTGGGCGCCTTGAGCGGCACGATGTCGCGGTGTTTGCCATTGAACGTTGGGCTATGAAGACTGCGGACGCGGTAATCGCCAACAGTAAATCTATAAAAGGGGAACTAACACAAGTCTACCAGGGCGACGAGCAAAAGATACATGTGGTCCCATGCGCAATTGATCCACGATGGTATGAGGAGATTCAGGAAAACTCCCGCCTTGAAAAATACCGCGAGTTATTCGCTTCTCCAGATGAACTTTTAATTACTTACGTAGGACGATTAGATTTAGAAAAAGGGATAGACACGTTAATTAACGCATTCGCGAAAACAAAAAAACAGTGTCCTAAAATAAGGTTGGCTATAATAGGAAAGGGCGAGCTTGAAAATGTTATCCGGGAGCATATCACCAGCCTAGCACTTACCGAATCCGTTTCTTTGTATGGCTATCTTGATGGAGAAGCGCTAAAACATTTGTTTTTAATTTCCGATATTCACGTATGTCCTAGCCTGTATGAGCCATTTGGGATAGTTGCGCTAGAAGCTATGGCTGCGAGAAGGCCAGTAATTGCGTCAGCAGTTGGAGGATTATGCGACATTATAGACTCACCAGATGTGGGTCGGTTAGTGCCTCCTGCTAATGTAGATGAACTGTCCGCCACAATGCTAGCTCTTATTGGCAATCCAGATTTGAGATGCGACCTAGGTAAAAAAGCGGCGCAACGCGCAAAGAACACTTTTAATTGGACAAATGTCGCACATGCATGTAACAATGTCTATTCTGAATTAGGACTGCGCAAGTGACTCACGACTTTTTGAAAGCAAACAATGTTTTGCCTGAGACAACGCTACTCATAAAAAGCGACCCGGTTCAACGTCTCTCAATATCGACCGTAGTAGAGATGGGCCTTAAGCAGCATTTGGCGGCGATTAATACTAATCCAGTAACTACATTATGTCCATTGCTTAATGACGATTACATTATTAATGATGAGCTCTGTCCGGAGTGCTATTGGTTCTCCCTAACTTATTTATATGAAAAGCTCGTTTTTATGATTAATTCTGGATCTATATATCGCCACATCTTCCTGTTGGACCCATGGGTCGCGTTGCTCCGAACAAGCAATGTCAGGCTCATTACGAAAGCAGAATGGTTGTATGTTTCTACAGAGTTTCCCGTCGGCACCTGCGACGATTCCGACTATTGGAATCAATTCGAGGACTGGCTTGGAAAACAGGATCTTAAGATAATACCCTCGTTAACTTTTGTACCGGCGATGGACGACGGCGGCATAAAACCCTCCTCAAAAGATGACCTCCTTTCGTACCTTTCGTGGGCCCGGAAGATTGTTTTGTATGATGAAGGAGAAAATGCCCAGCCTGACCTATCCGCACTGTCGCGTTCGCTAAAAAGTGCGCAGCCTGGTGATGCTTTCCTGCTAATTTCTCCCTTTATCGAGCTATACGCGAGTCAGCGGCCCTCTCTAAGGTCTGAGTGCGCGCTCGCGCTTAGGCCAAGAGATTTGTCGTTCGATGTATATTCTACGCTATTGAGCGTAGCACACACATACATCTCCGCTGTCCGCCCTCCGCCATACTCGAGCAAGCCGGCCTCAGCGACAGCTGCCATTCAGGAAGCACATTCTTCCGAGGTTCCAAAGAGTCTTCCACTATTCTGGAGCCAACTTGGCAAGGTCTCTCCGAAAAACTCAACACGAAAGATAGCGATTGTGACGTGCTGTTACAAATACTTACAGCGTTTAAAGATTTTCTTAGATTCTATTGCTAGGCAGACAATTAATCCAGAAATGATAGAATTGTGCGTGGCCGTTCCTGGCAATCCTGATGGAACAGTTGAGTATCTAGATCTGTTCAGAATTGCTCACCCGAAGATTACTGTGAGAACGGTGTCTGTTTCTGAAGATATCTACAAGAATCGTGGCAAAATGATTAATGCAGCCGCGTCTGTCGCGGACGCATCGATAGTCATGATTGCGGATTGTGACATAGTGTTGCCTAGATATTTTTTAGAGCGAATAATAAGTGTCTTTAACGCAAAACATGTGTTTGGATGTTTCCGTACCCCACTTTCTAGAGAGTTGACAGCGCACATCGTAACCGGCAATTTGGATGTCATTGAGCATTTCGAAGACCTAAAGACTCAGTGGGATGACGCTGAGAAGCGCGAATTGCGGGAGGGTGTGCTCGGTTATTGTCAAATTGTCTCTAGAGAGGCCTTTAAAAAAGTTATGTACCCTGATGAGTTTGATATGATTAATCAGAGCGACATTGTTTTTGTGGAGAGGCTAATTGCTCAGCTTGGTATCACTCCGAAGCTCATAGATGATTTGTTTGTTCTTCATTTGGCCCATCCGCGTGATTGGTCGGGGACGAAGACCTATCTTTAAAGGTACGGCGATGAGAATTGGCTATGACTTGCGTTTTTCCGCTTTAAGCCGCATGGGGACGGGCGTGTTCGCTGAGACTACGCTTTTATCGTTGTTGCAGCATTGTGCGCCAGAAGAGAAAATCATTTCGATCGGAGAACAGCCGCTCGAGATGAGCCATCCGTCTCTTATGCAGTGGAGGCTTCCTGAGTCAACTAATGAGCTGGAAAGGCGACTGCTTTTTGACTCCGTTCTTGGGTGTTGTTCAGTTGATTTGCTTTTCTCTCCCACGGGTCTAGCCCCATTGGTTAAAACGTGTCCATGCGTCATTACGATTCATGACATAATGTTCGAAACGCATCCGGAGTTCTTTTCCGATACGCTGCGTTTATTCTTGAAGCGCGAGCTGACACGATCAATTCGAACGGCGGATCACATTATATCGGTTTCTAAATTTACTCGGGACTCTTTAATTCAGGTCTTTAAGGTGCCGGAGGAAAAGATCACGGCGTTTTCTCAACCTCTAAGACATTGCTTTAGGGAAATGCCCTCGCCTAACGATGTTGCTTCTACACTAACGAACCTTGGGGTAGAGCGGCCGTACTTTTTCTCATTGACGAATTATTCCAAACATAAGAATTTGCAATTCGTTCTCGAAGCTTTTAAGCAGTGGCTGAATCATTGTCCTCAATCACAGCATTGGCTGATAATTGCAGGCGGCGGACCTAGTAACTCGGCTTTGACCGATCTTACAGCTCAACTAAATGAAATGCGGATTGCTCACAAAGTTAAAGTTTTTGGTAACATCGATGACAATCAATTGAGCAGTTTGATGTGTTCTGCTGATGCGTTTCTTTTTCCGTCACTGTTTGAGGGTTGGGGGCTGCCGCCGTTGGAGGCGATATGTTTGGACACGCCGGTATTGGTGTCCGATTGTGGAGCCTTGCCTGAATCTGTTGGAGGTGCGGGTTACTGTTTACCCTTAAATGTGCCGATCTGGGTGAAAGCCTTGATAGAAATCGTTGATCGTGGACTGCCACAAGGTATCCAACACCGAATGGCCGAACGCAAGAAATACCTTCAGTCTTTAACAGCACAACCCCTCATGGAAGTGCTGCGGAGGTTTTCTAGGTCGCAACTCAAGAATAAAGCTATACTTTCCTCCGGGATTAGCGGTTGCACGATAGTTCGTAATGCAGTGAAACTTGGATACCCTCTCGAAGCGTCCATTGAATCGTATATGCCGATTTGTGATGAAGTTTGGATTTCGTGGGATCCTAGCTCTGAAGATGATACCGGCGCACTTGTAAAGCGTCTGGCCCGGCGTCATCCGAAAATAAGGCTTTTTGAAAGCATCTGGGATTTAAAAAATAAAGACAGCGGCAAAGAACTAGCCATTCAAACCAATAAGGTTTTCAGACAGTGCAGTAGGAGATGGACATTATATATCCAAGCAGATGAAGCTGTTCACGAGAATTCGCATGATAAACTTTTGGCTATTGCGCAAAAAGACGACGCAATCGGCGTCAGCTTCATGCGCCGTTCATTTTTAAAAACTCTCGACCGAGAAATCGTGCGCCATCAAGTCTCAGGTCTTCTTCGAATGTTTCGCACCGGATATGGTACATCAACGGGCGATGCAATGCAATGTGAGCTTTCTGGAATCAATGGTACAGTGATTGAAGGCGAGTACGAACTCTTTAATTATAGCAGGCTTGGAGCAACAACCGAGGTAAGTTTAAGATGCAACAATCTAAGGAAATTTTACCATGATGACGCCGAAATCGCTGCACTACCAGTGGACTTGGATACAAACCTCGAGACTAGAGCATTTACCCGGCCTCATCCGCGCCCGATAGAAGCTTTATATAGAGTATCGGCCTCCGCATCTGCGAATGCAACATTTGATGGTTTTTCTATTATTATTCCGTCGTTTAATGATGTTGAATATGTAACACTCCTATTACAAAGCTTAAAGCGCTACTCTCAATGGAAGCACGAGATTATTATCGTGAGCGACGGCTCAGACGATGAATCCAAATCTCTACTTTCAAAGCAAGATGATGTTATCTTTCACTATAACACTGTTAATAAGGGCGTGTGCTATACCACGAATTATGCTGCTTCACTAGCGTCAAAGGAATGGCTGTTCTTTGTCAATTCGGACATGGTTGTCGGACCAGGTTGGGACGTTGCACTGAAGAACCATCTACAAGAAAAGACAGTCGTCTCTGCGACCTGTATTGAACCTGGACTGGTTAAGGTGGCCAGTGTTTTCCATACTCTGGATTGTGGCCAAGATGCTGCCCAATTTCGATGGGATACATTCGAGAGCGCCATTGATAGGCTAAAGGAAGAAAGAACCGAACTGGGAATTCAATATCCTTTCGCCGTCTCGAAAACTCTTTGGAGACAGGTAGACGGCCTAGACGAAGCCTTTGATCCTGGCCCTTTCAGTGATCCTGATCTTTTTTACCGGTTTAAGCTTTCTGGCGCTACATTCATTCGATGCCGGTCTAGTCTATTGTATCATTTCAGCGGTGTTTCTTTTCGCAGGCGCACACCTAACCGTTGGAAAAATGCAGAAGCTAGAAATTTTGCCTTATTTGTCCAGAAGTGGGGAGAGGAACCCCGTTATGTTTTCGGTAGTGATGTCCAGTTGAGTGACCGTGTACTTGCACAAAACCATTTGCGATCATTAGGTAACAAGAGGTCATCTCCATTCATCTCGGTTCACATTATCGCAAATGAAAATGATTCGCTCGGGTTCCATTTTCTTAAATCGTGCGTCCATTCGTTACGGGACTACGCTGACGAAATCGTTGTCGTGAATAACGGGCTTGCGAAAGAGCATTTGCTTTTTCTCAAGCATGAGAAGATTGGTTTGAATATAAAAATAATAGATGCGGTTAATGTGCGCTCATTTGCCACCTTACGAAACATAGCGTTGGAAGCGACAGCTAAGCATGCCACTCATATTCACAAGATCGATTCTGACGAAGTGTACTTTACTGAGTCATTATTATCGCTGAAACGCAGCTTACGCGATTGTGATGCTAAAGTCTATGCGGCAAAATTTGTTCACTTCATGATTCAGCCTACTCACTACGAGTCCATTCAAGATAAGGCGGTATTCTTTGCAAAGACGAGTGATCTCAGGTGGGTGGGAGACACTCATGAAGAGGTTCACAACGTGGAGACGCCTTCTCTCATACAATGTCCGTTGTCTTTCTTACATTTCGGCTATTGTAGGCCGCAATGGCAAACGATGTTAAAATGGCTCCGATACGCCTCCTTACAAGTCGGATCTGTAGACTGTTACAAATATGAAATGGTGGATGGCGTTAAATTACCGTGGTTTCGTGGGACAAGGACTCCGAACACCATTCTTGAATCCCGCCGCAACGCTCTTTTTCAGTATTCAGGGCCATATC
>DASPJS010000057.1:0-4643 GCA_035628495.1 Minisyncoccota bacterium | reverse complement strand
CGACAGTCGAGGTAGGTTCTACCTACACTGATCTCGGCGCAGTCGTGGCCGACAATGTAGACAATAATCTTGGTTACACAGTATCGCTCAATGGCGGTGCCGAAATAACAATCGATCAGCTCGTCATCGATACGTCAGTAGCAGGCACCCATACTATTGAATTTAAAGCGACAGACCAGGCAGGGAACACTGGCACCGCAACACGCCAAGTAATTGTTAAAGATCCAACTCCAACACCTACACCAGAAGCAAGTTCAGAACCTGAACCAACACCCGAGCCAGAGTCAGCGTCTTCATAAAATAGTACACACCGAAACAGAAGAGGGGTGGGGTGATATATCACCCCACCCACCGTTAACGCTTTGTATTTTTTGGGAGAGGAAATAATAAGAAATGGAGAGGATATTTTTTCTTCATTCTATACAGCGCGCTTGTTGCATACCGTCTTTTGAAATCTCTTTTTTCAAATTCTTTTTCTAATTGTGCAATTGCTTTTTCAAATCCAGGGAACGTATCGTGTAGCCATCTATCTACACGCCGCACTGTATCTCTTCCTACTCTTAGTCGTGATTCAATGGATCTTATTGAGACTCCTGCGAGCAACATACGAGCGATTATGATGCGCCGGCCTAACATGATGCGCTCGCTTTCTGTTAGAAGATCTCTTAAAAAGAGCTTCATTGCTTGGCGTCCTTCAATACCAGCCGCAGTAGTGTAAAGAATATCCAAAGTTTCGATACGAGCTCTCTCTGAGAGAGCTTTTGGCGGACTTTCATGGTGGCGTCTATATAGCATGGGGTGGGTGGATATATCAACCCATCCTAGAATAGCGGTACACACGCTGCCTCCACTTACTTATATTAGGAGCAAATGTAATATCGTCGAGGATATTTTTACAGATACTCGTACGCAAACTTTGAGATCTCTTTAATTATTGAGAGAAGCGCCTCGACGTCCTTACCTTCGGTCATAATACAAATAGTATAGGGATTATTTCCGTCGTTTTTATATACAATGCCGCAGTCAAGAAGCTGCTGAGACAGGACTTGTTTATCCTTTGTCGAAACAGTTCTTTCTCCAAACTTATGTGCCACAGTAACTGATGAAGGAATCGGTTCCGCAATGCCCTTGAACGTTGTTCGAGTTAGAATCTCAAGGATTTTTTGCGAATGATCGCGATGGAGGTACGACGCGTTGTAGAGGATGCGGTAGATGTTGGCGTAGCTTTTTACGTTTATATAGTTGATAGTGCCCTCGTCTGCCGGAACTTCAATGCCAAGTTCAAGGAGCACTTGTTTGTAAAATGCTGGATCCATGCGTCTATAGAGCGCAAGCGCAGCGGCATTATCAGAATATACAAGTGTACGCTCAATAAGTTCGCTGACTTGGTAACTTTGTCCGGGAGTAAGTGTTGTGCCTTTAGTAAAGTGTGAAAATTCGAGCAGCTCTTCGTCGCCTGTCTGTGGTTCGTATGTAATGGAGCGATTGAGAAGCTCGTGATCAAGCTCAGAGAACTTGTAGTAGGCAATTGCTAGCGGAAGTTTGAGGAGCGAGGCAGGAGAGTATGTTTCAAATTCATTACTTGCGGCCCATTGGCGGGTAGTGAGGTCGCGTACCCACACGGAGACACGCTGCGCTTTGCCTTCGCGCACATACTGCGCTGTTTTCTCATTAAATATTTGATCAAGCGCATTGATTTTTCCCAAGCTTTCTTCGTACTGGCCGCAATCAACCGTGCTTACGGTGAGAGAATATTTTTTGAGGCAGTCTTGATCAGCGACTGCTTGTGTATTGAGATACGTCAGAGCAATGGTAAGTCCACCTGCAACTCCGATTGCGAGCCAGAGTGCTTTCACTGCGAGCCCTTTCGTCATTGGGACATGCTATCATACTTTATTATCGTGATAAAATATTTCCATGATTCGGGTAGGAATTAACGGATTCGGGCGCATCGGACGCGCCTTTTTTAGGGCAGCAATGGAAGATTCCGACATCGAAGTTGTCGCAATTAATGACCTTGGCGATCTCTCAAATCTTGCGTATTTGCTTAAGTACGACACAGTATATGGGACTCTGAAGGAACATATTGCTGCAGAGAATGGGCAATTAGTCGCAGGAGATAAACGAGTGCATGTGACGCAGGAGAAGGATCCCACTAAGCTTCCGTGGGGATCTCTCAATATAGATATTGTTGTCGAGTCAACTGGGGTCTTTGATGACTACGAAAAAGCGAGTGCACATTTAACGGCTGGCGCTAAGCGGGTCGTTATTAGTGCTCCGGTTAAAGGCGACTCTGAACACGGCGCCTTGGTATTGGTAGGTCTTAACGAGGATAAACTAGCTAATTGCCAGATCAGTTCAAATGCATCATGCACCACGAACGCTGGTTCGCCGATCATCGCGATACTTGATGAAAAACTCGGTATTGAAAAAGCGGTACTCAACACTGTGCACGCCTATACGGCGACGCAGTCGATCGTTGATTCACCAGCGAAGGGAAGCGACATGCGTCGCGGTCGCGCTGGCGCGCAAAACATCACACCCTCCTCGACGGGTGCGGCAATAGCTGTCACTAAAGCGTACAAGGAACTTGAAGGGAAATTTGATGGCATAGCAATGCGTGTGCCTGTTGTCGCGGGATCGATAGTTGATATCACCTTTATCGCGAAGCGAGAGACGTCGACCGATGAGGTAAACCAAATGCTAGAAGAATCTGCAAGGGAGGAAAGGTGGAATGGCGTCTATGGCGTCACGCGCGAGCAGCTCGTTTCGTCTGATATTGTTGATATGCATGCGTCGTCCCTTGTTGATCTTAATTTAACGCGAGTCGTTGGAGGGAATTTGGTAAAAGTGATGGCATGGTACGACAACGAGATGGGATACGTGCAAACACTGATGCGACATATCAAATCCGCCGCAAAACATATTAATAAATAGTACTGCTATGACAAAAGTATTTCTGGCCTCAGACCACGCAGGATATGAACTTAAAGAATCGCTCCAGCCTTTTCTGCGCGATCACGGCCTTGACCCTGAAGATCTTGGACCGTTTGCGCTTGATCCTAACGATGATTATCCGGACTTCATCATTCCGCTCGCGGCTCGTCTCACCCAATTTTCTGACGCGTTTGGTATCATCATTGGCATGAGCGGGCAGGGCGAGGCGATGGTCGCAAACCGCAAAAAAGGCGTTCGTACAGCCGTATATTATGGAGGTCCAACAGAGATTTTGCGACTCTCTCGAATGCACAACAACGCAAATATTCTTTCGCTCGGTGCAAAATTTTTGACCCATGAGGAGGCGCAGCAGGCAGCACAGATCTGGCTATCGACGCCGTTTACTAATGAAGAGCGCCATGTGCGCCGAATAACTAAGATTGACGGCTATTTATACTGAAAAGCTGGTATAGTTGAAGAATGGTTGAGATAATTCCTGCCATCTTACCGCACAGCGTCCAAGAACTTGAGGAGGGTCTCAGCAAACTCAAAGGGGTCGCGCCGTTTGTACAGATTGATTTAGTCGGTAAAAATGTGCTTACCGGCATGGAAACGATTCCACTTTGGGAGAGTTTTGATTTTGAGTGCGACATCATGCTTCCTAATCCATCTGCGGAAGTACAAGAATGCATCGATGTTGGCGCTTCGCGGATAGTAGTACACGCAAATCTTGAAAGTGCGCGCGAAGCTCTCGAGAAACTGCAAAAAGTGCGAGCTGGTGACTTTGCTATCGCCGTAGGTGTGGCGCTTGGCGCTCATGACATGCCAGAAGAGCTTCAGAAATTTGAAAATCTCTACGACTATGTTCAGGTAATGGGTATTGATGAGGTGGGCAAACAGGGAGGGCCGCCCGATCCGCATCACCATGAAATAGTTCTCATCGCAGAATTACGTAAACGATTTCCAAATTTATTTATCCAAGTAGACGGCGGTGTAGCGCCGCATGTTCGCGAGCTCGCACACGCCGGCGCAAACAGGCTTATCGTTGGATCTGCAATTATGAACTCGGATAATCCGAAAGCTTTAATACAGTCGTTGTATACTGAAGCTAATGCTGGTTCCTGAAAAGAAGATTCAATTTATAGAAATGAAAGCGGCGATGATTCGCGAGACGATCATCGAAATGCTAGTTGCTGCCGGATCTGGCCACACTGCCGGACCGCTAGGTATGGCGGATATATTTGCGACATTTTATTTCCACATCCTCCGCCACGATCCAAAACATCCTGAGTGGAAAGATCGCGACCGATTATTTCTCTCAAACGGGCATATTACACCGGTGCGCTACGCTGCGATGGCTCACGCGGGGTATTTCCCGGTGGCAGAATGCCTGACTTTGCGCAAATTTGGCTCGCGACTCCAAGGACACCCGGAGCGCACCAAACTTCCAGGGGTTGAAACGACTTCGGGTCCTCTCGGTTCAGGGCTCGGGCAGGCCGCGGGGTATGCGCTAGGAGCAAGAATGGATGGAAGAAAATTTACGACTTACTGTTTTATGTCAGACGGGGAGCAAGATGCGGGCAATACGTGGGAAGCGGCAATGTTTGCAGGGAATAATAGACTTTCAAACCTCACGGCAATCATCGATAGAAACAATATTCAAATAAATGGCATGACTGAAGAGGTGATGCCGCTTGAAAATCTGC
>DASPJS010000056.1:0-2549 GCA_035628495.1 Minisyncoccota bacterium | reverse complement strand
TGCACTTCCGCCTCATATCGCTGCGTCAATTCTCACGTCAGGGTCATTTGAGCTTGAGCCCTAGTATACAATGTGACTACAGAGAGTTTGCTGCATCTTAAAAAATATGGTATTATGCGATAGGAAAGGAGCCAATGCATGCATAGCAACGACACCGCAGGTAAAGTAAAAGATCTAAAGAACAGCAAGGGAGAGAAAATGCGAAAGCCTTTTACTCCAGATACGGGGAATCCTGAAAACGGTAATTACGCGGACTGGCACGATGCGCTCAGAGACGGCACAGTAGTGTCACTTTCAACTCAAAAAAAATAATACGCATCAAAATGCATATGCAAAGGCTCGCGATTCCCAATCGCGGCCTTTTGTTTTTTAAATTGCTATACTAGGAGGCAATGCCAGAAGATAACGAGAAAATTACATACTTTGCTAAGACGAACAGCCGCGGAAAAGAGATGCCATTTGGTATTAAGCGTAAGGACCGTGCTCGCCATATGTATATCATCGGTAAGACGGGCATGGGTAAATCGACGCTCCTTGAAAACATGGCAATTCAGGACGTACGCAATGGCGAAGGCATGGCATTTATCGACCCACACGGCTCTACCGCTGATCGCATCATGGAATATATTCCCGAGCATCGGATCAAGGATGTGCTCTACTTTGCGCCGTTCGATATGGATTATCCTGTTGCCTTCAATGTGATGGAAGACGTCGGATACGACAAGCGCCACCTTGTTGTATCAGGGCTTCTCTCTGCATTTAGAAAAATTTGGGTGGATGCATGGAGCGCGCGCATGGAATACATACTTTCAAACACGCTTTTGGCACTACTTGAGTATCCGGGCGCGACACTTCTTGATGTAAATCGTATGCTTGTTAACAAGGCTTTTCGAAAAAAAGTAGTTGAGAAAGTAACCGATCCCATAGTGAAGAGTTTCTGGATGGACGAATTCGCAAATTACACCGATCGCTATACCCAAGATGCGACACCAGCGATCCAAAATAAAGTTGGTCAGTTTACGAGTAATCCCTTAATTCGCAACATCGTGGGCCAGCCGAAATCCTCCTTCGACATCCGCAAGATGATGGATGAGAAGAAAATCATCATCATGAACCTTTCCAAGGGAAAGGTTGGCGAGGTCAATGCGACGCTCCTCGGCTCCATGCTTGTGACGAAAATCTATTTGGCAGCAATGTCTCGGGCCGATGTGCCGGCAAGTGTACTTCAGGGGCTCCCGTCGTTCTATTTCTACGTCGATGAGTTCCAGAGTTTTTCCAACCAGAGCTTTGCAGACATTCTCTCGGAAGCACGTAAATACAAACTTAACCTCATCATTGCGCATCAATATATAGAGCAAATGGAGGAAGAGGTGCGCAATGCGGTGTTCGGAAACGTCGGAACCACGATTGCATTTCGTGTAGGTCCTTTTGATGCGGAAGTGCTCGAGACTATCTTTTCTCCGCAATTTACCGCAACCGATCTCGTGAATCTTGGATTTGCCCAGGTGTATCTAACGCTCATGATAAATGGCGTAGGTTCTCCGCCGTTTTCTGCAACGACGCTTCCACCTTTTGATCCGCCTCCGGAGCGCTATGTCGACAAAGTTCTCTCTAATTCTCGCGCGCAGTTTGGCAAGCATCGCACAGACGTGGAGGAAGCCATAAAGAAATGGCACGAACTTGATGCCATGGAGCCGCCTAAACCCAAACGCGACGCACCTCGCCGCGAGTATGTGCAGCCACAGCAACACCAGGATCGCCCGCCGCAGTTTGAGCGCCCCGCCCAGCCACAGCAGCAGGAGCGCCCACGCCCTCAGCCAGGGCAGCACTCACACGACTCACAGCCCGTGCGCAGTGCAGAAGCAAAAATTATAGGTGAGAGCCTGGCGCATAAGCACGACATGGCAGGGAGTAAGGCCATGCGAGATGAGAAAGAGCCCAAATATACGCCGCCGCTAGACGGAGCAAAAAGCTTGCGCGAGGCGCTCTCTCAGGTAACCGGACAGAAATTTACACCTACTCCAGTGCACGCGCCTGATCTTAAAGACACGCTCCATTCAGTTGCTCCGCAAGCGCAAGCTACTCCTCACAAACCGGCAGAGTTGCCAGAAAAAGTCTTGCGTGAGATGCTTGCCGTCGATGAACCCGAAGGCGAGAATTCTTAGCCTACTAACTGTTGCACTCTTTCTTGCGCTTCCCGGAAGCGCTGTTGCCAATGTCCAAATAACCGAAATAATGTACGACCTTAAGGGAAATGACAGCGGCAGGGAATGGATAGAAATCACCAATACGGGAAGCGGACCTGTCGATATATCTCAGTACCGATTTTTTGAAGGAGATACTAATCACAAGCTCACGAGCCACATGGGGAGCACAGTACTTCAGCCGGGGAGCTCTGCAATTATTGCGGATAACGCTGAAAAATTTAAGGCAGATTGGCCCTCCTACACTGGCGCTCTCTTTGATAGCGCTTTTTCACTTTCAAATAATGGAGAATCGATCTCAATAAAAAATGCTTCGCTCGCAATTGAAGATTCCACTTCGTACAC